>JAFEBB010000014.1 GCA_018266075.1 Deltaproteobacteria bacterium
CGAGGCCCATCTTGGCCTCAGCAAGGTGTCTCAAGAAATCGTGACGCGGGGGAGCAGTCGCCGAGAGGAAGAGCACGAAGCCTTAGCAGGCTGTTGAAGAAAGCCCGTTTCGAGCCGACGGCTTGTTTCTCAGCGCCGGCTCCACGCTTCGTCGGCTCGGTAGGTCAGACCGGGGCCAGCTTCGCGATTCGGACCAGGTTGTACGCCGCGCCGGTCAGCAGCGTCTGCATCGCCACCCGCTTCTCACCTCGGTACCGCGTCTTCCCCATTCCGCCGACCGTCTTCATCCAGCCCCAGATTTCTTCGATCCGTTTGCGTACGCGCTGGCTGATGGCGTACCCCGGCGGCGCCGTGGTCCTCGCGTCGATCGCGGAGCGTCGTCGCGCAGTGATGAATTGCGCCACGTGCGGCGTGACTCTGATCTCTCGACACGCCGCCACGAATCCTTTCGTGTCGTAGTTCTTGTCCGCGCCCACGGTGACTCGCCTCGCTCCGGGCAGCCCGTTGAGCATGCTCTTTGCGGCGTCGCGCTCGGCGGTGCCACTCGCCTGCGTGAGCTGCAGGTCCACCAGGAGCCCGTTTCGGTTCTCCATCAGCGCGTGGCCGACATAGCTGAGCTTGGCTTCCTTGCCGTCGCCCTTGCGCGCCAGCTTCGCGTCGGGGTCGGTGGTCGACTCGTGGGTTTCGTTCGAGCGCTTCTCTCCGTGGAAGTTCACTGTCGGGTTGCCCGGGTCGTCGGGCGGGTTGCCGGGCTTCTCGTCCTTCTTCTTGAAGCTCTTCAGCGACGCCCACGCCTCGATGAGCGTGCCGTCCACGGTGAAGTGCTCGTTCGAGAGCAGTCGCTTCTCCTTCGCCAGCTGCACCACCTCGGCGAAGAAGAGATTGGCCACCTCGTGCGCGAGCAACCGCTCGCGATTCGCCGAGAACGTGGAGTGGTCGAACACCGGCTCGACCATGTCCATGTCGAGGAACCAGCGGTACAGCAGGTTGTATTCGAGCTGTTCGCAGAAGAGCCGCTCGGAGCGCACCGAGTAGAGGGCGATGAGCAGGCTGCTCTTGAGCAGCGTCTCGGGCGGGATCGAAGGCCGACCGCGCTCGGCGTACATCGCATCGAACACGGGCGAGAGGCGCTTGAGCACTTTCTCGGCGTGAACCTTGATCGCGCGAAGCGGGTGCTTCGGCGGCACCCGCTGCTCCGGCAACTGCAGCGAGAACATCGTCGCCTGCTTCGATTCGTGCCCGCGCATGCGCACCTCGTTCGTGCGCACAGCAAGAGATCACGTTCGCGGGGACTTCTTCAACAGCCTGTTAGCGCTTGGAGAGGGCTCGGACGACCAGGGTCAGCAGAAGACTCAACAGTATCGACGTCGCCAGCGGCAGGTAGAACCGGAAGTTCCCGCGCGCGACCACGAAGTCACCAGGCAGGCGCCCGAGCGGCAGGCCGCTCCGAGCCGCAAGCACCAGCAGTCCACACACCAGCGCGAGCCCAACGCCAATCACAATCAACAATCGCCCGAGGCCGGAGAGGTCCACGGGCAAGGTCTAATCATTCGGCGGCAGTTCTTCGAACTTCGCGAGCACCAGCGGCTCGACGAAGTTCAGCACCCGATTTCGCGACGCGCGGTCGATGCCCGAGCTCGCCAGCGCCGCGCTCACGCCCAGCAGGAGCCCCACGCCGATCGCCGCGAAGCTGACCGCGCGGAGCAACAGGCAGATCACGACGTTGGTCCCCAGAAACACCCCGACGGGCACTGCGCCTGAGCTGCCCTGGGCGATGTTCAGCTCCAGCCGCGAGCCTCTCGCCGAGCCCGTGACGATGATCTCCCCGGCGGTGTCCGAGCGCCCCGACCCGAAGGGCGCGCGCCAGAAACGAATGATGTCCCGTTCGAGATCGGGAGAGCGGTCGATGGTGCCCCACCAGGTGCCGTCGAGGTCGCCGCTTCCGAAGAAGGGCCGCTTGCGCCTGAGGTGCTGCGCCAACCGCAACACCACCTGCTCCGGCGGAAGCTCCGTGGTGCCGACCAGCCGCATGCCCCATCGATAGCCGCTCAGCAGCGCACTTTCCACCGCCGTGCTACGCAGGGCCCGTGGCCCGCAAACGCATCCCCAAGTGGCTCGTCGCCGCCAGCCAGCACCCCGGCGGCCTGCCCCCCGGCGAAAAGCCCGACTGGATCTCCCGGGTGCTCACCCGCGCCGGTGCCGTCACGCCCGCCGAGCTCACCGCCGCCCTCGACGCCGGCCGCGCCACCATCAACGGCAAGCCCGCGCGCGCGCCGCTCACCCTCGCCCGCGCCACCGACGACATCCGCTTCGACGGCCAGCCCGTCTCGTTCCGCCCGCCCACGCGGGTGATCGTTTTTCACAAGCCCGCGAACACCATCTGCACCGCGAGCGATCCCGACGGCCATCGCACCGTCTACGAAGCCCTCGCGCCCGCGCTCACCCCGGAGCTCGCGCGCTACGGCTGGCACTGCGTGGGCCGGCTCGACCTCGACACCACCGGGCTCCTGCTCTTCACCAACGACGAGCGCTTCGTGGGGCACGCCACCTCGCCCGCGTCGCATCTGCCCAAGCGCTACCTGGCCACCGTCGCCGAGAGCGCCACCGACGCCCAGCTCGAGCCCATTCGACGCGGCATCGATCTGCACGACGGGCCGGCGCGCCCGGCGAAGGCCGCGCTCCGCGCACCCGGCCTCGTGGAGCTCACGCTGAGCGAAGGCCGCAACCACCAGGTGAAGCGCATGCTCGGCGGCGTGGGCCTGCCCGTGCGCGCGCTGCACCGCGAGGCCGTGGGCGCGCTGGTGCTCGACGTGCCTGTGGGCCAGTGTCGCGAGCTCTCGGCCGAGGAGATCCGGGTGGCGCTGCGCTTCGAGCCTTCGCCATGATCCACCTCACCACCCAGGCCCAGGCGCTGCTCGCGCTGGCCGCGTTCGGCGCCGGCTTCGTGGACGCCATCGCCGGCGGCGGCGGGGTGATCACCTTGCCGGCGCTGCTCTTCGCCGGGCTGCCGCCGCACCTCGCGCTGGGCACCAACAAGGGCCAGAGCGTCTTCGGCTCCGCGGCGGCGCTGGTGCGCTACGCGCGCTCGGGGCTGCTCGACGGCAAGCTCGCGCGCGCCACCTTTCCGCTGGGGCTGGTGGGCTCGGCGATCGGTGCGCAATTGGTGCTCGCGGTGAGCCCCGCCGCGCTCAAGGTCGTGGTCCTGGTGCTCTTGATGGGTGTGGCCGTGTTCCTCGCGCTCTCGGGCAAGCCGGGACAGGCGCGCGCGCCGGTGTCGAGGCCAGTGCTCGTGGCCAGCCTGCTCGCCTTCGGGCTGGGCGCGTACGACGGCTTCTTCGGCCCCGGGGTGGGCACGTTCCTGATCGTGGCCTTCGTGGCCCTCCTCGGCCGCACCCTCGATCGCGCCAGCGCCGATGCCAAGGCGGTGAACTTCGCCTCCAACCTCGCCGCCGTGACCCTCTTCGCCTCGCGCGGGGTGGTGCTCTGGAGCGTCGCGCTGCCCATGGCCGTGGCCCAGGCCGCGGGCGCCTGGCTGGGCGCGCACGTGACCGTCCGCGGCGGCGCGAAGGTCGTCCGGCCGGTGGCCCTGCTGGTGACCGTGGGCCTCGTGGCCCGCCTGGTGCGCGATCTCTGGGTGGGCTGATCGGAGCTGGAAAGCGCGAAAGGACGCGATCGCGCACACCGCCGGCCGGCCACATGGAGAAATCGGACGGGGTCGGCTACTAACAAGGAATCCGAGAGGCCGCGTCGCGGGGCGCGGGGTGGCCCTGTGAGCGAGCGCGACTTCGACTTCGAGCAGGTGTACGGCGCGCTCCCCGTCGCGGTGGCGCTGCTCGCCGACGGCCGCGTGGTGCGCACCAACCCCGCCATGGCCGAGCTCTTCCGCTGTGCGCCCGAGAAGCTCCAGGGCCGCTCGATCTGGGAGTTCGTCTCCGGCGGCGGGAATCTCGAGCGCCTGCAGGACCGGTACGCCGCTCGCCTGCGCGGCGAGACGGTCACGCCCGTGTACGAGATGGAGCTCCAGCGCGACGACGGCACCGCCCTGCGCGTGGAGAGCACCGCCCGCGCCCTCGACGAGCAGCGCACGATCGTCGTCTTCCGCGAGCTGCCCACGGGCCGCGGGGTGCCGCTGGTGACCACCCTCGCCGAGGCCGGCGTGCAGCTGCAGCGCGCCACCACGCCCGAGGGCGTGGCCCAGGCGGCGGTGGCCCTGCTCGCCGGGCTGGGGCTGCGCGCGTACATCAGCGAGGTGCGGGACGGGACGCTCAACCTCATCGCGGCCACGCCGGGCGACGAGATCACCGCGCTCACCCATCGCCTCCGGCCCGGCTACGTGAACCGGCCGATGGGGCGCCGGCTGGACCAGCTCAACCAGATCTTCGCGCTCGCCCGCTTCATGGACGACTACCCGGCGGTGATCCGCGAGCACCTGCTGACGCTGGGGCTGGATCCGGCGCTGTTCGCCGAGCTCCTGGCCATGCCGGTCTACGCGCGTGGCGTGATGACGCCCCTGCGCGTGGAGGGCGCGCTCTGGGGAACCCTGACGGTGACGGGCGCGGACCTCCAAGCCCACGACACCTCCGCGCTCGCGCTGTTCGCGGCCCAGGTGGCGGCGGCGCTGGAGGTCGCGCGCTCCTTCCAGAGCCTGCAGCAGACCAACCGGCAGCTCGCCGCGGTGCACGCCATGGCCGCCGCCGGCGCCGAGGCCGAGCTCGACAGGCTGCTTCCCAAGCTCCTCGACACCGCCTCCGAAAGCACCGCCAGCCCCTGCAGCATGCTCTGGGTCCTCGACGGCGAAGAGCTCGTGCTCGCCGGCGCGCGCGGGCTGGCCGATCAGCCGCTGGGCACGCGTCGGCCCGCGCCAGGCTCGCTCACCGGCAAGGTGCTGGGCGAGGGAAGAGCGCGGGCCTTCGCGCTCGACCGCGTGACGGCCGAGACCGGCTTCGTGGTGCCCCCGTCGAAGCTCAAGCACCTGGCGATTCTGCCCCTCTGGCACCAGGGCAAGGCGATGGGCACGCTGAACCTGGGGCGCGAGGTCGACCAGCCGTTCACCGCTGCGGACCTCGCGGGCGCGGAGCTCATCGCCGCGCAGCTGGTGGTGCAGCTCATCAAGGGCCGGCTCATCGAGGCCGAGCGCCGCCGGGTGCACGACCTGCAGCTGCTCCTCGACGTGGGCCGGCTCATCACCGCCTCGCTCGACCCCGACGAGCTCCTCGAGAGCGCCGCCGCCAACGTGGCCCGCCTCGTGGACGCCAGCGACGCCTTCATCTGGCTCTACGACCCGGCCACCCGCGAGCTCATTGGCGCGGCCACCTCGACGCCCGACTTCCGCGAGCACTTCCGCGAAGTGCGGATGCAGATCAACGGGCCCAACACCGCCGCGGGCCGGGCCATCCTCGCGCGCGCGCCCGTCCGCATCCTGGACGCGGCCAGCTCCACCATCATCAACACCGACCTCAACCTCACCTACCAGGTGAAGAGCCTGCTCGCCCTGCCCATGCTGGTGCGCGACCAGCCCATCGGCGCGGTGACCATCGGCGACCGGTATCGCAACCGCGAGTGGACCGAATCGGAGGTCGAGCGGGCCACGGTGGTGGTGAACCAGATGGCGGTGGCGGTGGCGAACGCCCGCCTCTTCGACGACCTGAAGCGCAGCTACGACAAGCTGGCCCAGGCGCGCGAGGAGCTGGTGAAGCGCGAGCGCCTGGCCGCGCTGGGCGAGCTCTCGGCGGTGGTCGCGCACGAGGTGCGCAATCCCCTGGGCGTGGTCTTCAACTCGCTGGGCTCGCTGCGCAAGGCGGTGCGGGGCAACACCGACGCGGAGATGCTCATCGGCATCGTGGGCGAGGAGGCCGACCGGCTGAACCGGATCGTGTCGGACCTGCTCGACTTCGCGCGGCCGCACGAGGCCAGCCTGCGCCTGGAGCCGCTGGAGGCGGTGCTGGAGAGCGCCCGTGAGGCCACGCTGGCGCTCACCGGCGGCGCCCACGAGATCGCGCTGGAGCTGAGCCCCGCGCTGCCCCGCGTGGCCGCCGACGCGCGCATGCTGCGTCAGGCTTTCATTAACCTTCTCGTTAATGCCGTACAGGCCTCGCCGCGCGGCGGCCAGGTGACGATGCGCGCCCAGTCGCGTGCGGGAAAGCTGCGCGTGGAGGTGGCCGACCACGGCCCGGGCATCCCCGCGGCGCACCGCTCGCGCATCTTCCAGCCGTTCTTCACCACCAAGGCCACCGGCACCGGCTTGGGCCTGGCGGTGGTGAAGCGCATCGTGGAGGCGCACCGCGGCGAGGTGACGCTGGAGAGCACCGAGGGACAGGGCACCACCTTCAGCGTGAGCCTGCCGGTGCCGGCGGACGATCGCGCGACGCAACCCGCGATCTGAGAATCAGGCGCGCCCGTACACGGGCAGCGCGGCACCCGAGACGTCCTTCGACGCATCGGAGAGCAGAAAGCTGATCACCGACGCCAGCGAGGCCGGGTTCACCCAGGCGGAGAAGTCGGCCTGGGGCATGCCGGCGCGGTTCGCGGGCGTGTCGATGGTGGAAGGCAGCACCGCGTTCACGCGCACGTTGGCGCTGAGCACCTCCGCCGCCACCGCCTGACACAGCGAGACCACCGCGCTCTTGGTGGCCGCGTACTCCGCCGCGCCCGCGCTGGTGTCGGGCCGCACCGCCGCGCGCGAGCCGACGACGACGATGCTTCCCGCCTTGCGCTCCACCAATCCGGGCAGCACCGCGCGCAACGCGCGGTACGCCGATTCCAGGTTGGCGCCGAGCATGGCCTTCCAGATGGCGTCGTCGGCGCGTGCGTGCAGCGGGCCGCCGCCCTGCCACCCGCCGGCGATGAGCACCGCGCCCGTGAGAGGGCCGAGCTCCTTCTCCACGCGGGCCATGGGCTCGCGCCAGGCCGCGGGATCGTTGGCGTCGAAGGGCAGGCCCAGCGCCCCGGACGGGAGCTTGGCCAGTCGCTCGGCCGAGCGGGGCAAGTCCACGGCGGCGATCTTGTGGCCCTGCTGCAGGAGGTGCGCGACCACCGCCGAGCCGAGGGCGCCCGCAGCGCCGGTGATGAGGGTGACGTTGGGCATGGCGCGCATCCTAGGGCAGCCGGTCCAGAGCAGCGCCCCAAAATCCTCGTCGACGTTCGATCGCCGTCGCCAGCCCCCAGCCCCCAGCCCCCATGCACCGACCCGCTGGCCGACCAGAAAAAACAAGTGCCGTGTGCGTGCACGCCCGCACCGAGGTTGTCCTGAGATCAGTTGTTCCGTACTTTGGTGTTCCCTGGAATGAGCGAGATCGGCCCCACCGCCATCAGCCGCCCGCGGCCCCCCGACGTCGTCCCCGGCTACCGGCTCCTGGAGCTGGTGGGCAAGGGCGGGATGGGCGAGGTGCACCGCGCGCTCCAGCTCTCGCTCGAGCGCCGGGTGGCCGTGAAGCTGCTGGCCGCGAACCTGGCGCAGGATCCCGGCTTCGTGGCGCGCTTCGAGAAAGAGGCCGCGGCGCTGGCGCAGCTCAGCCACCCCAACATCGTCTCCATCGTCGACAAGGGAAAGGCCGGCGAGACCTACTACCTGGTGATGGAGTTCGTGGAGGGGCCCTCGCTCCGCGAGCTGCTCAAGAACGGCGTGGCCCAAGAGGCGGCGCTGCGCGCGGTCTACGAGGTGGCCAAGGCCATCGACTACGCGCACGGCCGCGGCATCGTGCACCGCGATCTCAAGCCCGAGAACATCCTCATCGACGCCCAGGCGGGAAACATCGCCAAGGTCTCCGACTTCGGCCTAGCCGGCTTCCTCGAGGACAGCGCCGGCCGCTTCAACGTCACCGCCACCCACGTGGCCATGGGGACGCTGGCGTACATGGCGCCGGAGCAGCGCGTCGACGCCAAGAAGGCCGACCACCGCGCCGACATCTACTCGCTTGGGGTGATGCTCTACGAAGTGCTCACCGGCGACCTGCCCATGGGCAGCTACCCGGCGGCCACCTCGCGCAAGCCCGAGCTCGACAAGCGCGTCGACCCCATCATCGAGCGCTGCCTCAAGCCCGACCCCGCCGCTCGCTACCAGAAGGCCAGCGAGCTCCTCGCCGACCTCGAGCCGCTGGTGACGATGGTGACGATGCCGCCGCCCACGCTCACCAGCTGGGACAAGTTCGTCATCGACGTGCGGCGGCGGGTGCAAACCGCTGGCCGGGTGACGGGCGGCATCCTGGTGGCCGGCGCGTCGGTGGTGCTGGCCGTGGCCGCGGCGCGAAACAGCCTGCCCAAGCCGCCGCCGGAGCTGCCCACCGCGGTCTTCTCCACCGAGCTGCCCGACATGGACCGCGAGGCCGTGCCCGCGCGCGTCGAGGACCACGGGCTCGTGCACCAGGTGTGGATCGGCACCGGTCCGGACCAGCTCACCAGCCTGCCCGAGGGCCGTCCGCTCGAGGTGGCGACGGCCGACGGCCTCGCGTCGCTGAAGATCCGCTCGATGGTGCCGGATCATCCGGTGGGCCGGGTGAAGGTCGACGTGGTGGAGATCGACGGCCAGGCCGCGCGGCTCAACGCCGACGTGAACGTGGAGCCGCTCCACCCGGACCTGCGCGCGCGCTGGCGCAAGCTGGTCTTCGGCGAGGAGCAGAGCCCGCGCATCGCGCTCTCCATGCTCGGCTCGCCCGGTCGACACGCCACGGTGATGATTGGGCCGCCGGGCACGCCGGTGGCGCTGGAGTGGGTCTTCGGCGAGCGGCGCGGGGTGATGCTCGGGCCGCCCAGCCCGGCCGATCCCAGCCACCTGGCCATCGAGATCGATCTCGACGGCGAGCTGCGCGCCTTCGTCGGCAAGGGCCTGGACCGCCGGCCGGTGGGCGAGCCCGTCGCGCTGGGCAAGGGCTGGCGAAAGATCTTCGGCCGCCTCCCCATGCCGCAGTTCGACTGCGCCGAGGGGACTTGCGAGTTCAGCAAGGTCGTCTACGAAATCGAGAAGGAGCCGCCTCCGCCTCCGCCTCCGCCCGTCGTGGCCGCGGTGCTGCCCCCGGAGCCCGTGGAGCCCGTGCCGCCTCCGCCCGCGCGGCCCGGGCGCCCCGGAAAGAAAGGCCCGGAGCGCGCCGAGAAGTCCGAGCACAACCTCAAGCACGCAGAAGAGGGCAAGAAGGTCGTCAGCGGCAAGAAGAACGAGAAGCCGCTCGAGAAGCCCGCGCATCGTGGACGGGAAGGTCGCTAGTTCCTGGTTCCTCGTTCCTGGTTCCTGGCGGACGCCCAATCGTGGGTCGTCGTTCGTGGTTCGTTCGTCCGATGCCGGCGTTGCCCCATTGGTGATGCGGATCTGCCGTCCAATCGGCATCATGTGACCCATGCCGCGCTTCCAGGATCGCGCCACCACCCCTGAACGCGGGCCCCGCGACATGCTCCGCTGGCAGCTCGAGCGCCTCCGCGCCCCGCGCCCGACACAGGTCGATACGCCCGCACCGTTTCGGCCCAATGACGGCAAGCTGATTCAGGAGCTGTCTGCGTCGCTCACGTGGATCGGCCACGCGAGCTTCGTGCTCCAGCTCGGCGGCGCGTACGTGGCCGTGGATCCGATCATGTCGGAGCGCATCAGCGGCGTGGTGAAGCGCCTCGCGCCCGTGGGCCTGCGCTACGACGCGCTCCCGCCCCTCGACGTGGTCTGCCTCACGCACAACCACCGCGACCACCTCGACCTGCCCACCCTCAAGCGGCTCGGGCCCAAGCCGCTATACGTGGTGCCGCTGGGGAACGGCCCGCTGCTCAAGGACGCGGGCTTTCCGAACGTCGTGGAGCTCGACTGGTGGGAGACCCATCGGCTCGGCAACGTGGACATCACGCTCGTGCCCGCGCGCCACTGGAGCATGCGCTTCCCCTGGGACCGCAACGACATGCTCTGGGGCGGCTATGTGTTCCGCGGGCCCGAGGGCGTGGCCTACCACTCCGGCGACACCGCGCTCTTCGACACCTTCAGCGAGATCGGCAAGCGCATGGGCCCCATCGACTGGGCCATGCTGCCCATCGGCGCGTACGAGCCGCGCTGGTTCATGCAGCCGCAGCACATGAACCCCGAGGACGCCGGCCAGGCCTTCGAGATGCTGGGCGCGCGCACCTTCGTGGCCATGCACTGGGGTACCTTCAAGCTCACCGACGAGCCCACCGGCGAGCCGCCCGACCGCATCCGCAAGATCTTCGCCGAGCGCGGCATCGAGCCCGGCCGGCTCTGGATCCTCGACGTGGGCGAGACCCGCGCGCTGGAGAAGGCGCCATGAGCAAGGCCGCCGCGCCGCCGAGCGCGCTCGACCAGGCCCTGCGCTGGCTCGCCGTCCGCGATCGCACCGAGGGCGAGCTGCGGCTCAAGCTGAAGCGCAAGTCGTATCCCGCAGACCAGATCGCGGCGGCGCTCGAGCGGCTGCGCGGCCTGGGCTACCTCGACGACGCCCGCTTTGCCCGCGGTCGCGCCGAAGCGCTGCTCTCGCGCGGACGATTGGGGCCGCGCGGCGTCGAGTCGCGCTTGCTCGCGGCAGGATTGGATCGCGAGCTGATCTCCACGGCCGTGCGCAACGCCATGGCCACCCGCGACGAGCTCTCGCTGGCCCGCGCGGCGCTCGCGCGTCGACATCCCGAGGCGCCGGGAACCCCGGACCGCAAGCTGCGGTCGAAGGCCGTGCGCTTCCTGCTCGGGCGCGGGTTCTCCAGCGACGTGGTCTCGCGCGCGCTGGGCGTCGATGTGGACGGAGGCGATTAAATGCCGTGGCTCGTGGCTCGTGGCTCGTGGCTCGTGCTGATTGGCGCCATGTGTGTGGCCAGCGTCGCGCGCGCGGATGACGTCGACGTGGAGCTGAAGAACAAGGTGCCCGTGAAAGAGGGCCTGCCCGCGCTCATTCTCCACGTGCACGCGCGCGTGAGCGACGTGCAGGTGCACCTCGAGGGCGGCGGCAAGAAGCTCGAGCTCTCTTCCGGCCCGCTGAAGCCCGGCCAGACGAAGCGCTTCACCATCGACCCCGGCAACAGCGCCGTGGAGTACACGGGTTCACTCACCGTGAAGTACCCGGCCAAGGAGGGCAAGGAAGACGTCTCCATGGACCTGCACTTCGTGGCCGAGGTGATCCGCCCGCTGGCGGTGAACGTGAGCCCGGGCGACATCGACGTCGCCAAGGGCGAGCTCAAGATGACCGCCAATCGCCCGCTGGCGAAGGTGGAGGTCCAGATCATCGGCGAGGACGGCTTGCCGCTCGGGGTCTACAGCGTGGACCCCAAAGGCATCGCGGCCGGCGCGCCCATCCCGGTGAGCTGGAAGGTGCCCAAGGGCAACGTCCTCAAGATTCACATCCAGGCCACCGACGCCGACGGCTTCTACGTGGGCGAAGATCTCTTCCCCTGGCGCGTGGACGTCCCCCACCAGGACGTGAGCTTCGCCAGCGGCTCGTCGGCGCTTCCGCCCTCGGAGACCGGCAAGCTCGACGCGGCGCTGCAGCAGATCCTCCCGCAGGTCGCGAAGGCGCGGCCGTTCGCCGACGTGCGCGTCTTCGTGGTGGGCCACACCGACACCGTGGGCAGCGACGAGCACAACCAGAAGCTCTCCGAAGATCGCGCGCGGGCCATCGCCGGCTACTTCCGCGCCCACGGCGTGAGCGTGCCCATCGAGTACGCCGGCATGGGCGAGAAGGCGCTGCTGGTGAACACGCCCGACGAGACCGACGAGCCGCGCAACCGCCGCGCGGAGTACGTGCTCAGCGTCGGAGAGCCGACCGTGGCACACGCGACGACGGCGGCCGTCTGGCATCGCCTCTAGCGCCCCGGATCCCGGGCGGTTTCTCGCCTGCAGGCCCGACGATCGGCCTGGCTGGCCCGTGAGCAAACGCACGCTGTCGCACATCCAGGTCGGTTATAGTTGTGCAGACGGGCCGGAGCCGAATGACCGCCGACCGATACCGCAGAAGCGAGGATGTCGCGTTTCGCCAGGTCGGCGATGAGTGTCTGCTCGTGCCCATCCGCAAAAGTCCCAAGTCCGAGATGGCGGTCTTCTCCTTGAACGGTGTGGGCGCGTTCGTGTGGGAGGCGCTGGGCGAGCCGCGCTCTCTCGAAGAGCTGGGCGCGAAGGTGAGCGCCGCGTTCGAGGTCGCGCCCGCGGATGCCCAGCGCGACGTGGAAGCCTTCGTGTCGCGGCTGGTGGCCAAGGGCCTGGCGCGGGTGGAGGCGTGATGAGCGCGTCCATCCCGGTGGTCTCATTCTCGGAGCTGGAGCGGCGCCTGGTGGCCCAGGCCGAGACGCGCCACGTGCCGCTCTCGGGCCAGCTCGAGCTGACCTACCGCTGCAACTTCGACTGCGTGCACTGCTACGAGCAGGACATCCGGCACACGCCCGAGCTCTCGACGGAGCGCTGGCTGCAGCTGGTGGATCAGCTCGCGGAGCTGGGCTGCCTCTGGCTCACGCTCACCGGCGGCGAGGCCATTCTTCATCCGGGCTTCGAGCAGATCTACGAGCGCGCCGTCCGCCGCGGCCTGCTGGTGACGGTCTTCTCCAACGGCTCGATCCTCACCGAGCGCATCGCCGAGCTCTTCCGACGCCTGCCGCCGCGCTCGATCGAGGTCACGCTCTACGGATTCTCCGAGGCCACGTACGCGCGCTCCACGAAGCGCGAAAAAGGCTTCGAGCAGGCCGTGGCTGGGATCCGCCGCATGGTGCGCGACGGCCACGAGGTGCAGGTGAAGACGGTGGTCTTCAACGAGACCGCCGACGACTTCCTGGCCATCAAGAAGTTCGCCGAAGAGCTCGGCTGCGGCTTCCGCTACGACACCAACCTGCACGCCGCGCTCGGCGGTGGCACGGGCCCGCTCGCGCACCGGCTCTCGCCTGAAGCGACGATCGCCCTCGAGGCGCAGGAGCCGGGCGCCTTCGAGAACGCGCGCAAGAACTACGGCGCCGCGCCCTCCAACAAGGTCTACCGCTGCGGCGCGGGACGCTTCGCGTTCACCATCGCGCCCGACGGCTTCCTGCAGCTCTGCACGCTGGTCCGCTCGCTGCGCTTCGATCTCGCCAAGACCGACTTCACCGAGGCCTGGACCGCGCTCGGCCGCGAAGTGACTCGCCGCTACGAGAGCCCCAAGCGCCGCTGCTCGACGTGCGAGCTGCAGCACATGTGCGGCACGTGCCCGGGCGTGGCCGACGTGGAGACCGGCGACGTGGAAGCCGCCATCGACCACATCTGCGAGACCACCCACCTGCGCGCGAGCGCCGCGCTGGGCCGCGAGTTCATTCCACGCTGGAAGAAAGACAAGCCCGCGCCGTCGAAGCTGAACGTGCTCGGCAACGGAGGACACCATGGCGAACGAACGCAAGGATGCGCCGGCGGCTGCGCCGGATGTTCCCGCGCGACGCCCGTACGCGCCGCCGTCGATTGAGCAGGTGACCATCGTGCCCGACGAGGCGATGTTCGGCTTCTGCAAGACCAGCGCAGGTCAGCCCGCGGCGCTCTCCGCGTGCGGCAACGGCGCCTGCCAGGGGTTGGGGAGCTAGCGATCTTGAACCGGATGCGCCAGAGCCTTCGAATCGGCGGCGTGGGCTTCTCGCTCGCGGGTCTCCCGCAGCACGGCCTGCCCGTGCCGTTCGATGCGTTCGGCGCACGGCTGACGACGCCCGACGTCTCGC
This sequence comes from Deltaproteobacteria bacterium, assembly GCA_018266075.1. GTDB lineage: Bacteria > Myxococcota > Myxococcia > Myxococcales > SZAS-1 > SZAS-1. The sequence goes on from JAFEBB010000014.1 coordinate 13,630, forward strand.
TCGACGTGCTTCGCGAGGCGCCTCCGCCGCTCGCGGGACCCGTGCGCGCGGACGGCCGGATCTGGCGGCTCATCGACGACGGCGCGCAGCAGCGGCTGGAGTTCGCCTCGCCGCTCGGCGACTGGACGCCGCGCCTCGCGGTGCACATGGACGCGCGCTGGAGCACCGGCACCTTGTGGATGGATCCCGCACACGTCTCGCCGTTCACGCAGGCCGCGCCGCTCGCGGGGCCGCTGGGCGAATTGCTCTTGATGGCGCAACTGCAGGGCGTGGGGCTCTACGTGCACGGCTCGGCCGCGCGCTGGCCGGATGGCGTGGACGTGTTCCTGGGCTCCAGCGGCGCGGGCAAGACCACGCTCGCGGGGATCGCTGCGGCGCATGGTGCGCGGATTCTTTCCGACGATCGCACCGTGCTTCGCGTCGAGTCCGGCCGGCTCTACGCGTACGGCACGCCGTTCCACGGCACGGGCCGTGCGTGGGCCATCGATCGCGCGCCGGTGCGCGGCCTGTTCTTCCTCGAGAAGTCGCCGGAGACGGGCCTGCGGCGCATGGCCACGTTGGACGCGGCCGCGCGGCTCGCCAGCGTCTGCTTCACGCGCTTCTGGGAGCGCGACGCCATCGAGGCCACCCTCGCCAGCGGCGCCGACGCCGTGTCGCGCGTGGCCGTGCACGCCCTGCGCTTCCGGCCGGACGCCTCGGCCGTGGATGCGCTCGAGCTCGCCGCGCACGCGGCCTAGACACGCCGTGCGCCGCGAAGATCTCACCGCGCTCATTCGCGAGGTCGTCGGCCGCGGCGGGCACCTGGAGATCGCGGCAGTGGGCCTGTCGATGGCGCCGGCGATTCAGCCCGGCGACAAGCTCGTGCTCGGGCCGCTGCACCACGAAGAGCCGCGACCGGGACAGATCGTGCTCGTCGCGCGCGAGGGCTCGCTGCTGGCGCACCGCGTGGTGGAGGTCGGCGCGCGCATCACCGCCCGCGGCGACGCCTGCGACGCCGACGATCCACCCTTCACCCGCAGTGAAATCCTCGCCGTGGTGCGGAGCCTGCACACGCCGCTTCTCCAGCGCGCGCGGCGGCTGCTGCGCTCAGCGCGTGGGTAGCGGCGTCGCCGGATCGCCGATGAGGTTGTAGGCGTGCACCAGGTCGCTGGCCGGGCCGGTCATGGCCGCCAGGTTCTGCTCCGCGTGCAGCACCAGATCGCCGGCGGTGCGCACGCTGGGATCCTTCAGCGGCTTGAAGAGCGCGCCGTCGAGCTGCACGTCGAGCGACTCGTCGACCAGCGTGGACGAGGCCAGCGCCGCGATGGCGCCGCCGTTGGGCAGCTGCGCGAGCTGCTGCGAGATGGGATCGAAGGTGGGCATGGCGAACATGCCGTCCCAGCAGTCGACGGTGACGAGCAGGAACGGCCGCGCGTTCGGCAGCGCGGGCACGTCGCTGTAGGAGAGCAGCCCGCTGGTGGACCAATCGAGCCCGTCCGCGTGGCCGTGGTAGCTCACCAGATCCGGCTGCGCGGCGAGCGCGCTGAGCAGAGCGCTCCGGCCCTGCGCGGGCTCGTACACGCGCGCGGCGCTGAGCGGGAAGAGCGCCGCGAGCCGATCGCTCTCCGCGGCGAAGAACGGATCCGCCTGCAGCGTGGCGGGATTGGTGCCGTCGGCGGCCCAGACCGCGGCGCCCGAGGGCGTACCGGGCGTCTGCTCGTAGGCCAGGAGCTTCTGCACCCAGGCCGAGAGGCTGTTCGCGTCGCGCACCGGGAGCCGGCCGATGGCGGCATAAGGCGTGCGACCGTCGGCGCCGGCCACCAGCGCGCTGTCCGTGATGGCGTAGCTCGGCTCCATGGTGTCGAGGACGATCACGCTCGGCAGCGCATCGGGCACGCCCGTCTGCAAGTAGTCGTGCGGATCCACGCTGGGCTTGCCCACCAGGAGCACGCTCTGCGGCGCCGGCGAGAGCTGCGCCAGGTACTTTTGAATCGCGGCCGGGCCGTGCTCGCCGTTGCCAAAGGCGTCGTTGAGGGCCTCCACGTCCACCACGAGCGTGGTGAGCCCCTGCGCCTGCCGCTGCGAGACAAGCGGCGCCAGCGCGGCGCCGAGCCCGTCGGCGGTAATGGCCACCCACTGCGCCGAGCCTGCGGGCACCTCGTTGCCGCGCGAGGCAGCGAGCGCGGGCGCGCGCGGAACGGCGGCGAAGTAGCGATGGCCGGTCACGTTCGGCGCGGCGAAGCCCAGTCCAAACGTCCCGTCGGCAGCCTGGGTCTTGGCGCCGCCGACCAGCAATTGGGGCGCGGCAGGGTTGGTCACGTCGACCACCGTGGGCGCTGCCGAGAAACCGGTGAGCTGCACGATCTGGTTGGGCGCGGCGGTGAACCCGAGCGCGTCGTTCTGCGCGCGGTAGCTGCGTGGCCCGGTGAGGTCCACCGAGACCAACGAGAAGAGGTCGTAGGCCAGGCCGAGGTCGCCGGGCGAGCTCACGTCGAGCACGTTCCCCGAGGGCAGCAGCGTCCCCGCGGGCACGGCGGCCGTGAACGACGCGCTCGCCGTGCCGCCCCAGGTCGCGTCGATGAGCGGAACGCCGTTCAGTGCGGCCTGCACGTGGTGCTCGATCGCCACGCCGAAGTCGATCTGCCCGCGCACCTCGATGCTCAAGCTGGTGGCGTCCTGAAGGCCTGGCGCGTCGACGCTCACCTGGGCGGGCCAGCCGTCGGCCACCGTGGCCCAGGGGAAGCGCGCGTCGGGCGGCGCGCCCGGGTCGAGCTGCAGGTGCTGCTCGAGGTGCGAGGTGTCCACGAAGGTCGCGGGCCCGCGCGCGGTGGCGCTGCGCACGGGGATGGTCGCGGGCGCGAGGTGCCGGCCGAACGTGACGTGGTACGCGTCGTCGGCGCGATCGGTGGCGGTCGGGGCGGGCGCATAGAACAGCCAGCCCGCGCCGGTGCGGAAGAGCGGCCGGGCCGAGCCGTCGAAGGTGAAGCCCAGCGGCGAGTTGGCCAGGCCCACGGTCGCCAGCGCGGTGGCGTCGAGCGCGTACAGGCCCTCGCTGGTCACGCGCGCGAAGGCATCGCCCGGCGGCGTCGACGTGCGCGGCACAGGATGGAAGGGCTTTCGCTCCACGCGCGTGGTCAGCGTGCCTGGACGCAGCGGCAAGGTCGCCGCGTTGTGCTCCGCAGGGCCGTAGGCGTGGGGGCCCTGTCGCGACAGCTCGACGAGGAAGTACTTGGTGCCGCGCGCGGGCTCGGGGTCGAGCGCTTCGTAGCTCGCGCCCACCGGGCTCTCCGAAGCCTTCGCGCGCACGCGGGCCACGCGCGGGCCGGTCGGGCTGCCGCGCCGGATCTCGAAGCCGATGGTCCCGTCCTCGGCGCCGGTCTGCCACACGATGCGCTCGCCGCCCGGCGCGCTCGCGTGCGCGAAGTGCAGGAGGTGGATCGCGGTGGAGCCAATGAAGTTGTTGGGTGAGGTGCCCGAGAGCGTGGTGGTGTCGTAAATGGTCGTCGGGTTGTTCGTGGGGAAGACGCTGAGGACGTAGGAGGTGTTGTCGAAGCAGGTGAAGTAGCCGGCCGGGAAGTTGGCTCCCCCCATCTCGATGTAGTGGCGGGTCACCTGGTTGGGCGGCGTGCCCGTGGTGATGCTTCCCACGCGCGTGGTGTAGGTGACGTTGTTGATGTTCGCGTTGCAGGCCGGGTTGGTGCCGCCGATGACTCTCACCGCGGTGGTGCAGTTGGTCGCGCTGGTGCAGGTGGTGGTGAAGATCGACTCCGCGCCGCCGCTGGCCGCGTTGCCGGGGTGGACGATCTGGTAGGTGACGCCGGTGTTGGGCGCGGCCGCGAGCTGGATCATCAGCCACACGTTCGCGTAGTTGTTGTTGGTGCCCGAGTGCGTGTACTCGAAGCCCAGGATGTTGTCGCCGGCGTTGCCGCCGTTGGTCACGTCGGTGGACGGGTCGGTGACCTGCCACTCGCAGTAGTTGTTGTTGTTCCAGTCGGCGGGGTTGCCGTCGACGGTGATGTTGGGCTGCTGGTTGCACGCCTGCGCGCCGCGCGGGATCGCGACGAGCGCGAGCCCCAACCCGAGGCCAAAGAGCACCCGCGCAATCGTCGAGGTTGGGCTCATCCCACGCGCTCCGCTGCGGCCAGAAATCGTCATTGCTCCTGAACCGCTACCCCAAGGCATGGATCGGACTCAAGAGCTCCAACATTCTAGCGGATCCGGCTTTGGGACGCGCAATTGCGGCCGGGCGCGCCAAGTGGCCGGCTTGCGGGGGAAATCGCGGTTGACGCGGGGATCGGCCTTTGGTTGCGTGCGGGCCATGCGGACGCTCGCCGTCATCGCCCTCTCGCTCTCGCTGGGCTGCGCCAACGTGCCGCCGCGCGCGGGCTCCGACGAGGAGGCCCAGCGCTTCGGCGCGCTCTACCTCAAGGTGCTGCGCTGGGACGGGGTGATGGAGTCGGTGAAGCTCGTCGCGCCCGAGCGGCAAAAAGAGATCGTGGCCAAGATCAACGAGGGCAAGCTCGTCGACAAGCTGAAGGTCACCGAGTTCGAGGCCAAGGACGTCACGCGCACCGGCAAGGACACGGTGATGATGGCCGCGGATCTCTCTTGGTTCATCGAGCCCGAGGTCACCGTGCACAACGACCACATCGCCCTCCACCTTCGCTACGGCCAGAGCGGCTGGGTGGTCGAGGGCGTGGAGAACGGGCCGATTCCGTTCGCGCCGCTGCCGCCGGTGACCGATGGCGGCGCGCCGTGAAGTTCTGCCCGAAGTGCGGAAAGCCTCTGGGCACCCGCGCCGACGGCGGTCGTGAGCGCGCAGCCTGCGCCGACGCGAGCTGCGGCTTCGTCTTCTACGACAACCCGCTCCCGGTGGTGGCCGGCATCGTGGAGCAGGACGAGCACGTGATCCTCGTGCGCAACAAGGGTTGGCCCGAGAAGATGTACGGGCTGGTGACGGGCTTTCTGGAGCGCGGCGAGTCACCCGAGCAAGGCATGCTGCGCGAGCTTCGCGAGGAGCTCTCGCTCGAGGGCGAGATCGTGCGGCTCGTCGGCGTGTATCCGTTCGAGCTGATGAACCAGCTCATCGTGGCCTACCACGTGCGCGCGCGCGGGGAGCCGGTGGTCGGCGAGGAGCTCGCGGGCTTCAAGAAGGTGCCCATCGCCAAGCTGCGGCCCTGGGACCTGGGCACGGGCCAGGCGGTGAAGGACTGGCTGGCCTCACGGGGGTGAGCGCATGCGCGCGGCGGTGATCGATCGCTACGGCGGTCCGGACGTCCTCCACGTTTCCGACGTGCCCGCGCCCCAGCCGGGCCCGGACGACCTGCTCATCGACGTGCACGCCGCGAGCGTCAATCCGGTCGACTTCAAGATCCGCGAGGGCAAGCTCAAGCCGGTGCTCAAGCTCTCGCTGCCGCAGATCATGGGCAGCGACTGCTCGGGCGTGGTGCGCGCGGTGGGCTCGCGGGTGTCGAGGTTCAAGGTCGGCGACGAGGTCTACGCGCGGCTGGAGAAGCTGCGCATGGGCGGGCTCGCGGAGCAGGTGGCGCTCGCGGAGTTCACCGCGGCGCTCAAGCCGAAGAACCTGACGCACGTGGAAGCGGCGTCGCTGCCTCTGGTGGCGCTCACGGCGTCGCAGGCGCTCTTGCAGATTGGCCGCTTGCAGAAGGGCCAACGCGCGCTCATCCACGCTGGCGCGGGCGGTGTGGGCAGCTTCGCCATCCAGCTCGCGAAGAACGTGGGCGCGCAGGTGTTCACCACGGCGAGCGCGAGGAACCACGAGCTGGTTCGCTCGCTCGGCGCGGACACCCCGATCGACTACGCGACGCAGAAGTTCGAAGAGGTCGCGCGCGACTGCGACGTGGTCCTCGATACGCAAGGCGGCGACACGCTCCTCCGCTCGTTCGGGTGCGTGAAGAAGGGCGGCGTGCTGGTGTCGATTGGTGCCGTGCCGGACGCGATCACCGCCGAGGAGATGGAGCTCGGCGCGCTGATCAAGGCCGGCTTGTGGTTCATGAACCGCAAGGTCCGCGCGCTCGCGAAGGCGCGGGGGATCACCTACCGCTACCTGTTCATGAAGCCCGACGGCGCGGAGCTGGCGCGGCTCGCGGGGCTGGTGGAGCAGGGCGCGCTCAAGCCACTCGTCGAGCGCACGTTTCCGCTCGAGCAGGTTCGCGATGCCTTCGCAGCCGTCGAGACCGGGCGCACGCGCGGCAAGATCGTGGTCGAGGTTCGCTAGTCGCGGTGGTACGGCTCGCCGCGCAGCAGCGTGAACGCGCGGTAGAGCTGCTCCGCCGCGACGACGCGCGCCAGCCGGTGCGGCAGCGTCAGCTTGGAGAGCGAGAGCGAGCGCTCGGCCTTGGCGCGAATCGACGCGCCGTGTCCGCTCGCGCCGCCGATGGCCAGCGCCAGATCCCGCCCCTCGGACAGCGTGCGCGCCAGCAGCTCCGAGAGCCCGCGCGAGTCGAGCTCCTTGCCGTGCTCATCGAGCAGCCAGAGCCGCTCGCGGTCGCCGAGCTTGTGAAGGAGCGCGTCGGCCTCTTCGTCGCGGCCGCGATCACCCTCGCGCTTGGACTCGGGGACTTCCACGAGCTCGAACTTCACATAGCGTGAAAGGCGTTTCTCGTACTCGCGCACCGCAGGCTCGAAGAGCCCGGAGCGGTCGCGCCCGACGGAGAGCAGCCGGATCTTCATCAGTCGCGGATGAGCTCGCGCGGCGCGTCGGCCCAGAGTCCCTCGAGGTCGTAGAAGCTCCGGACCTGGTCCTCGAAGATGTGCGCCACCACGTCGCCGTAGTCGAGGAGCACCCAGCTGCCGCCCTGGCCCTCGACGGAGATGGGCATCACGCCCTGCTTCTTCAGCTCCACTTCCACGTTCTCGGCGATGGCCTTGAGCTGCGGACCTGCGGCGCCGCTCATGACCACGAAGTAGTCGGAGATGCTGGTCAGCCCGCGCACGTCGATGAGCAGGACGTTCTCGGCCTTCTTGTCGAGCGCGGCCTTGGCCACGGCTTTCGCGCGCTGGTGCGAGCGCTCGTCGGCGGCCTGCTTCACCGTGGTGGTCGACGCGCGGCCCGCTGGGCGCTTGGCGCGCGGGGCCTTGGGACGCGCGGTCTTGGCGTCGGCGCGGCGGGCGGGCTTGGCGGTGCGGGTGGGGCGCTTGGGAGGCATGGGGCAGGTGATTGCGGATTGCCGGCGGGACGTCAAGCGGAACGGGTGCGCCCGCGCGACCGGGCCCCGCGCCGCCCGCGCGTGCGGTTGAGGGCCATCGCATCGCCGCTACCTTGATTTTGAAGGCCCAGATGCACCTTCCCACCTCCAAGGAGGGCCCACATGAAACGCACGATGATCCCGCTGATGGCGCTGCTGGGCGGGGCGCCCGCCCTGGCCCTGGCTGCCGAGACGTCGAACACGCCGGCAACCAACGCGCCGAGCTCCGGCAGCGAAGCCCAATGCCCGCACGCCATGGGCGAGAAGATGGCGGGCAAGCTCGGGCTCGACGCGCAGGCGACCGCGAAGTTCGATCAAACCAACGAGAAGTTCCGCGAGCAGATGAAGCCCGTCTGGCAGGACGCGCGCCAGACCCAGGACGCGCTCAAGCAAGAGCTCGCCAAGCCGCAGCCCGACTCGACCAAGCTCACCTCGCTCTCGGACCAGCTGACGAACGATCACCAGAAGCTGGTGAGCCTGCAGCAGCAGAAGCTCTCCGCGCTGAAGTCGGAGCTCACGCCGGAGCAGTACGCGCAGTTCCTGGTGAACCGCGGCGAGGTCGCGCGCGGCATGTTCCACCACGGGATGGGCGAGTCGGCGGGCGAGAGCACCGCGCCCACGCCGAGCTACTAGGGCAGTACGGATCAGCGCGCGCTGGCCACGACCACAGGCGTCGCGGCCGGCGCCGGCGGCTCGTAGCCCATGGAGTGCATGAACTTGTAGCTGGGCGGCTTGCCGTAGGTGGCGGAGATGAGGAACTGGACCCCATTGGCCACCGGCCAGGCGAACGCCGCCGCCAGGCACACCACCAGCACACCGATCGTCTTCATGGCTCGTCCCTTCGAGGTTTGAAGGTCGAGATCGCAAGGCCCGTGCCTGTGGCGCCGCGAGGGGAAATCGCGCTTGGACGTGCAAGCCGTGCGTCGACCTGGGAGTGCCTGAGCGGCGTGGGTGCAGCGGCTGCGCGTCAGTGGGCTGGCCTGCGGAAACGACCCGCACCACATCGTCACCCGCGCCGGATGCCCGCGAAATTGGCTTTCCGTCTTGATCCACGAGCGACATCTTCAGCGTGTAGATCGAGTCCGCCGGCGGGGACGCGCGGGCCACGCCAGCCATGAACAGCGCGGCGATGAGCGCGACGTGCTTCATGGCGTCTCCGCGTTCTTGGCGCAGCGGAAGCCGAGGTTCGCGGTGGTGAAGTGCGCCTCGAGGGAGCTGCGGATGCGGAGCGCATGAACGCGGCGCAGTCGAGCTTGGCGCCGGCGGTCTCCGCGCCACCGCCGCAGTTCGCTGCGGCGCCGCGCGCGACGGCCTCGCGTTCACCGAGCGCATCCTGGCCTGGTGCGGCCAGCCCACGCCCGACGTCCTCCCCGCGGTCGCGGTCAGCGCGCGCACCGGCGAGCTCGCGCTGGATGCGATTCTGAAGCTCATCCGCTGAAGGTCGCGCGTCGTTCGGTCAACGCAGGTGCCGTCGAGCCTCGATTGATCGTTGCATTTCTCCGCGCCGCCGCCTCCAATGCAGCCACTGCCTCCCGAGGGGAACCATGCCCGACTTCAACAAGCTTTCCGCCGCGAGCCTCATGGCGCGCGGGCTGGCGATGGATGCGGTCCACAAGTCGGAGTCCGGCCACCTCGGCCTGCCGCTGGGCTGCGCGGAGATCGGCGCGGCCATCTACGGCGACCTGCTCAACCACGATCCCGCGCACCCGGAGTGGCTCGGCCGCGATCGCTTCGTGCTCTCCGCGGGCCACGGGAGCATGTTCCTCTACGCCTGGCTGCACCTCACCGGCTACCCCATCTCGATCGATGACGTGAAGGCGTTCCGGCAGTGGGAGTCGAAGACGCCGGGGCACCCCGAGTTCCACTACACGCCGGGCGTCGAGGCCACGACCGGCCCGCTCGGCCAGGGCGTGGGCAACGCGGTGGGCCACGCCATCGCCGCGAAGATGCTCACCGGGCGCTTCGACACCGGCGCCGACAAGCTCTTCGACGGCACCATCTGGTGCCTCGCCGGCGACGGCTGCATGCAGGAGGGCGTGGCGGCGGAGGCGTCGGCGCTCGCTGGCCACCTCAAGCTCGACAACCTCATCCTCATCTACGACGCCAACCACGTGACCCTCGACGCGATGGCCGCGCAGTCGCAGAGCGAGGACACCGCCAAGCGCTTCGAGGCGTACGGCTTCGAGGTGCTGCACCTCGATCAGGGCAACGACATCAAGCAGGTCCACGAAGTCCTCAGCCGCGCGCGCGATCGCAAGAGCGGCAAGCCGCGCTTCGTGGTGGCGCACACGCTCATCGGCAAGGGCATCCCGGAGGTCGCGGGCACGCAGAAGGCGCACGGCGAGGCGGGCGCCAAGTTCATCGACGCCGACCGCGAGAAGCTCGGGCTCCCCAAGGAGACGTTCTTCGTCAGCGACGAGGTAAAGACCTTCTTCGCCGCGCGCAAGGCCGAGCTCGGCAAGGCGTACACCGCGTGGCAGGCCAAGTACGACGCGTGGATCGCCAAGAACCCCGAGCAGGCCAAGGCGCTCGACGCCGCGCTCTCGCGCTCGGTGCCCGGCGACTTGATGGCGAAGATCCCTGCGTTCGCCGCCGACACCAAGATCGCCACCCGCAAGGCCGGTGAGACCGCGCTGCAGGTCGTTGCGAAGGAAGTGCCCTCGCTCATCGGCGCGAGCGCGGACCTCTACGGCTCCACGCTGAACTACATCGCCGGCGGCGAAGACTTCACCGCCGAGAACCGCAAGGGCCGCAACATCCGCATCGGCATCCGCGAGCACGCGATGGGCGCGGTGATGAACGGCATCGCCTACCACGGCGGGGTGCGGCCCCACGGCGCCACGTTCCTGGTGTTCGCCGACTACTTGCGGCCCAGCATCCGCCTCGCGGCGATGTCGCACCTGCCGGTCATCTACATCTTCACGCACGACTCGGTCGGCGTCGGCGAGGACGGCCCCACGCACCAGCCGGTGGAGACGGTGATGGGCCTGCGCGTGATCCCGAACCTGGACCTCATCCGCCCCGCGGACCCTGAGGAGACGGCGGCCGCGTGGGTGGCGGCGATGTCGCGGGTCGACGGGCCCACGCTGGTGGCGCTCACGCGCCAGGCGGTGCCCATGCTTCCCGGCGACGCGGCGACCAAGCGCGACGGCGTGCTCAAGGGCGGCTACGTGCTCGTGAAGGAGACCGCGCCGCTGGAGACGATCCTCATCGGCACCGGCAGCGAGGTGCAGCACGCGGTGGCCGCGGCGAAGACGCTCGGCGCCGGCACGCGCGTGGTGAGCCTGCCGTGCTGGCCGCGCTTCGAGCGCCAGAGCCAGGCCTACCGCGACTCCGTGCTGCCCCCGTCGTGCACGAAGCGCGTGTCCATCGAGGCTGGCGTGACGCTCGGCTGGCAGAAGTACGTGGGCCTGGCCGGCAAGTCGATCGGGCTCGACGGCTTTGGAAACAGCGCGCCCGGTGCGATCGTGATGGAGAAGCGCGGGATCACCGCGGCGCACGTGGTCGAGGCGGCGAAGTCGCTCTAGCTCTCTGGGTCAGTGGGTTTTTGATGATTCAGATGTTTCACGTCTACAAGGCGTACCCGGGCGATCCGCCGGTGCTCCACGACGTGAACCTCTCGGTGGAGAAGGGCGACTTCGTCTTCCTCACCGGGCCCTCGGGCGCGGGCAAGACCACGCTGCTCAAGCTCATCTTCTGCGCCGAGAAGTCCACCAAGGGCCAGATCCTGGTGAACGGCCGCAACATCGCGCGCCTCGCCGACAGCGCGGTTCCGTACCTGCGCCGCAACATCGGCGTCGTGTTCCAGGACTTCAAGCTCCTGCCCACGCGCACGGTCGCCGAGAACGTGGCCTTCACGCTGGACGTGCTCGGCATCTCGCGCACCGCCAGCCGTCGGCGCGTGCTCAACATGCTCAAGCAGGTGGGCCTCGAGCACAAAGCCGACGCCTATCCGCAGAAGCTCTCCGGCGGTGAGCAGCAGCGCGTGTCCATCGCGCGGGCGCTCGTGAACGATCCCGCGATTCTTCTCGCCGACGAGCCCACCGGCAACCTCGATCCCGGGCTGACCTTGCAGATCATGGACATGCTGCGCGACTTCAACGCGCGCGGCACCACGGTCCTGGTGGCCACGCACGATCGCACGCTGCTCGAGCGCTACCGGCGCCGGACGATCGCGCTGGAGAAGGGTCGCATCGTCGCCGATCAGACCGGCGCGCCGCCAGCGTGGGTCTCCGGAACGATTTGAAACCTATTTGTTCGGTTTCTCGGGCAGCCGCGCGTACGTGTACTCGACGAGAGCGCGCGCGGCTTCGTAGACGTGCCCGAGCGCTTCGTCACTCTTGTCGTCGGGAAAGTTGAAGTCCGAAACCGATACCGCTATCGGGCCGCGATCGGTCTGCGTCACCAGCCCCAGAGAGCGCACGTCGGTCTCCACGCCGTTCTTGGCGCCCGCGCTCAGGAAGTGCTCGTCGATGGGCAGCGGCCCCGAGCCGCCGTCGCCCATGAAGCGCAGGAAGCAGCGCGAGCTCGCCGCGCCCTCGAGCTGCCCGAGTTGCGCGTTCTCGTAGAGCGCCACCAGCTCGTCGGCGCGCAGGTTCCAGTCGATCACGTGCGCCACGGCCTTGCGCGAGTCGCCCGTCGACTTCCCCTCGTCGCAGCGGGTGTGGAACTCCTCGGGCCCGAGCGAGAAGCCGTCGCGGGCGGCGTCATCGGCGGCGGCCACGCGCGCGTCGGCGCTCAGCGATTGCAGATACGACGCTTGATCCTTCGGCTCGCGGCCACGCAGCGGCCCCAACCCGCACTCGAGCGCGAACAGTCCCTCGGTGGTGATCAGCGGCGGAACGTGCTGCACGCCCGCGGCTTCGGCGGTGCGCGAGATGGCGTCGATGCCGAGCAGATCGCGCAGGAAGTCGGCGGAGGTGTTGTCGCTGTCGGAGACCAGCAGGTGCAGGTAGTCGCGCACCGTGGGCTGCAAGCCGGGATCGAACTTGCAGAGCACGCAGCTCGGCGTCCCCCGCACCTCTGCAGGAAGCGAGAGCCGATCCGTGAGCTGCCGCTGGCCGCGACCGACCTCCACGCACGCGCGCGCGAGGAGCAGCGTCTTGTACTGGCTGGCCACGGGCTGCGGCTGGTCCTGGCGATAGCCGAACGCGATCTCGCGGTGCTCCGCGGCCTGCACGTACGCGCTCGCCATGCCGGGCATGGCCTCGAAGGCCTTCTGCAGCTCGGGCTCGGTCATCGGCGCCGAGCCGTAGCCGTAGAACCAGAAGCCCGAGAGCCGGCCCGCGTCGTCGAACACCAGCCGCAGCTTTTCGGCGAACGGCGACGCCTCGTAGAAGCCGGCCACGTCCCAGGTGTTGCCGTCGCGCTTGAGCACGCGGACACTCTTCAGCGCCTTGTGGCCCTTGCGGAAGTCGTCCTCGAAGCCTCTCCAGCCGTTTCCGAAGACGCTGTTCAGGCCGTCGGTCACTTCGAGATCGGAGTCGCCCGAGTCCATCTGGTGCAGCGCGCGGACGGGCGGCACGTCCTCCTCGCCGGGCGCGAGGTGAAGCGTGGCGCAGCCGGTGAAGAGCAGGGCGATGAGCGCGAGGCGACGCACGCGGGGAGAGTAGCTGAGTCGGCGCTGGGAAGCGCCTCCCACAACCCACTTCACGACACGGTCAGGATCAGCTTCCCGCGCGTGGCCCGGCCCTCGAGCAGCTTGTGCGCCTGCGCGGCGTCGGCGAGCGGCAGTGCGCGATCGATGTGCAGCGCGTACCGGCCGTCACGGACACCCTGGAACACGGGCGTTCCCAGCGCGAGCGTCGAGGCGCGATCGTGCGCGTAGTCGCGCAGGCTTGGCCGGGTGATGAAGAGCGAGCCCTTCTGCGCCAGCACGCCCAGATCGAACGGCGGCACCGCGCCCGAGGCCATGCCAAAGAGCGCGAGCACGCCGCGCGGCCGCAGGCTGTCGAGGCTGCCGGCGAAGGTGTCCTTGCCCACGCCGTCGTAGACCGCCGCGCACTTCTTCCCGCCGGTGAGGCGCGCGACCTCCGTGGCCACATCCTGCGAGCGGTAGAGGATGGCGTGATCGGCGCCGGCCTTCTTCGCGAGCGCGGCCTTCTCCTCCGAGCCGACGGTGCCGATCACCGTCGCGCCGCGCTCCTTGGCCATCGCACAGAGCCACAGACCGACGCCGCCCGAAGCCGCGTGCACCAGCACGAAGTCGCCGCGCTGCACAGGATAGGTCTGGTCGACGAGGAACTTGGCGGTCATGCCCTGCAGCAGCGCCGCGGCGGCCTTCTCGAATTCGAGTCCGTCGGGGAGCGGGACGAGCCGCCAGGCGTGCACGTTCGCGGCTTCGGCGTACGCGCCGAGCTCCATCGCGTACGCGACCTTGTCGCCGACCTTGACGCCCTCCACGTTCGGCCCGAGCGCCTCGACGACGCCCGCGCCCTCGGACCCCGGCGTGAACGGCGGCGGAATCGGGTAGCGCCCTTCGCGGTGGTAGACGTCGACGTAGTTCACGCCGATGGCGCGAAGCCGCACGCGCACCTGGCCTGGAGCTGGCTCGGGCAGCTCGCGATCGCGAAGCTCGAGCGCCTCGGGGCCGCCCGGATTGTTCACGACGATGGCCTTCACATTCATGTGCCCGCTCCCGGCTGAGGGCCCATGCGTGCGTCCGGGGGAACGGTTTCGCAACCGCAATCGTTACGGTAAGAGGTGCGCCCATGAGCTTCGACCCCAACGCCGCTGCCCAGCCCGACTCGGGCGTCTTTGGACTCCCGCACTCCGCCGAGGAGGCGCGCGTGGTCCTCATTCCCGTGCCGTTCGAGGCCACCACCAGCTACGGCGGCGGCACCGTCGACGGGCCGAAGGCCATCCTCGAGGCCAGCAAGCAGGTCGACCTCTTCGACATCGAGACCGGCACGCCGTACCAGGCGGGCATCCACATGCTCGAGGAGCCGACCAGCGTCCGCGCCTGGAACGACGAGGCGCGCAAGCTGGCCCAGGTGGTCATCGAGGAAGGCGGCGCGAATGGCGACCCGATGCTCGAGGCAAATCTCGAGCAGGTGAACGCGCTCAGCGAGCGCATGAACGCCTGGGTCCACGCCGAGGCGAAGAAGTGGATCTCCGCGGGCAAGTTGGTGGGCGTCGTCGGCGGGGATCACTCCACGCCGTTCGGCAACATCCAGGCGCACGCCGAGGCCCATCCCGGCATGGGCGTGCTTCACCTCGACGCCCACGCGGATCTGCGCGTCGCCTACGAGGGCTTCATCTGGAGCCACGCGTCGATCATGCACAACGTGGTCGAGCGCATTCCGGGTGTCGCGCGGCTGGTGCAGGTGGGCATCCGCGACTTCTGCGAGGAGGAGCACCAGCAGATCGTGGGCTCCAAGGGCCGCATCGTCACCCACTTCGACGCGCTGCTCGCCGCCGAGAAGCAGAAGGGCGTGACCTGGGCCCAGCAGCTCGCGCGCATCGTCGAGCCGCTCCCGAAGGACGTGTACCTCTCCTTCGACATCGACGGGCTCGATCCCGTGCTCTGTCCGCACACCGGCACGCCCGTGCCTGGCGGCTTGAGCTTCCACGAGGCGACCGCGCTGGTGCGCGCCGTGTGCGAGAGCGGCCGGCGCATCGTGGGCTTCGACCTGAACGAGGTGGCGCCCGGCCCGGACGACGAGTGGGACGGCAACGTGGGCGCGCGGCTGCTCTACAAGATGATCGGCTGGGCGCTGAAGAGCCGGGGGTAGGCTCCAGGGCGCCCCCGGCTCGCGCGCCCGGAGCTACCAGACGTACCGCACGGCGTTGTTGCCGTAGTCCGCGATGACCAGGTGGCCACCTCCGGTGAAGGCGATGCCGTAGGGCGCATTGAGCTCGGCGGCCGTGGCCGCGCCGTAGTCGCCCGCGAAGTTCGCCGTGCCGTCCCCGACCACGGTGTAGACCTTCTGGTCGGCGGCGTTGATGCGGCGCACCCGGTTCGTCGAGATGAACGACATGTGGAGCTCCCCGGCCGGCGAGATCGCCAGGTAGGGCAGGTACTGCAGGTAGAGCGAGGTGGCCACGGTGCCGTCGGTGATGGGGCCGGACGAGGTCACGCCGCCGGCGACCACGGTGGGAGCGCCGCCCGTCTTGGGAATGCGCATCACGGCCGGCGTCTGGTTGCACGCGCTGTAGTTGTTGGCGCTGAAGTACAGGTTGCCCGTGCTGTCGAGGGCCATGGAGCAACCGTCGGCTCCGCCGCAGCCGAGGAACGGCTGGTTGCAGCCCGAGCCGTTCGCCACGATCACCGAGGTGATGATGCCCGTGACCGGATCCACCCGGCGGATGCGGTTGTGGCCGGTGTCCGCGATGAAGACCGAGCCGTCCGCCGGATCCACCAGGATGTGCGAAGCGCCCGAGAGGTTGGCGGCGGTCGCCGGGCCGTTGTCACCGTAGCCCGGGCCGCCCACCGAGCCGCCGCCCGCGAGGGTGGAGATGATGCCGCTCGCGAGGTCGACCTGGCGGATGCGCCCGTTGGAGCTGTCGGCGATGTACAGCTGGCCGCGGGCCTCGTCGAGCGCCACGCCGTAGGGGTAGTAGAGCGAAGCGCCCGTCGCCGGACCCTGGTCGCCCGAGAACGACGCGGTGCCATTTCCGGCCACGGTGGTGATCTGCCCCTGGGGCGAGACCTTGCGCACCATCTGGTTCCGGTAGTCGGCGAAGTAGAAGGTGCCGTCGCTCGCCGTGGCGAAGTCGATGGGGCCCGCCACGTGCGCGGCCGTCGCCGGCCCGGGAACGCCCGTGTTCCCCGACGCGTGGTCCACGTTGACCGCCGTGAACAGCGTGCCCGCGCTCGGCGCCTGGGCGGTCACGGTGAACGTGGCCGGGCTGCCCGCCACCGGCTGCCCGTGGATGTCGAAGAACGTGGCCGCGAAGTGGTAGCTCTGCACCGCCAGGCCCGGCCGCACCGACACCAACGAGATACCCGAGTTGTTGGTGAGCGCGCTGGAGCTGTAGAGGGCGCCTCCCGGGTCCACCGAGGCCCAGAGCACGTTGAAGCCGCGCAGCGCCGAGTTGTTCGCGTCCACCAGCTTGGCTCCGATGGGCAGCGGCAGCTGGTCGACGAGCGGGGTCTGGAGATCCCCCGAGCCCACCGAGAGGGTGCTCACGCTCGGCACCGAGGTGCCCGCGCCCGCGAGCACCCGGATCGCGTTGTTGGAGGCGTCGGAGATCCAGAGGCTGTTCGAGGGGTCGAAGGCGATGGCCGAAGGTGCGCTCAGCTGCGCCGAGGTGCCCACGCCGTAGTCGCCGCTGAAGCCCGCCGAGCCCGTCCCGGCCACGGTGGTGATGCGCCCGTTGCCACCCTCGATGCGGCGCACCGTGTTCGCCGAGGCGATGGAGAGGAACAGGTTCCCCGCGGGATCGAAGGCCAGGTTGGGGATCGAGGCGATGTAGGCCGCCATCGCCGAGATGCCCTCGGCGGTGGAGCCGCCGCTCGAGCTGTTGCCGCCAGCGATGAGCACCGGGGTGCCGCCCGTCTTGGGCACGCGCGACACCGCGTAGTAGTAGTTGCAGCTCACCTGGCTGCCGAAGAACAGGTTGCCCAGGCCGTCGAGGGCCATGGTGCAGCCGCTGATGCTCCCGCCGCACGCCCCGAACGCCAGGCCGCAGCTGCTGTTGTCGCTCTGCACCACCAGGCTGATCACCGTGGAGATGGGGTTGATGCGCCGGATGCGGTTGTGGCCGGTGTCGGCCACGTAGACCGAGCTGTCCACCGGGTCGACCAGCAGGTGCGAGGGGTACGAGAGCGCCGCGTTGCTCGCCGGTCCGTTGTCGCCGTAGCCGGGGCCAGGCGCGGTACCTCCGCCGGCGAAGGTGTAGATGTCGTGGCTGGCGAGGTCCACCACCCGGACCACATTATTGTAGGTGTCGCCGATGTAGAGCTGACCGTTGGGCTCGTCGAGGGCCACGCCCGTGGGGTAGTAGAGCTTCGCGCTGGTGGCGGCGCCCAGGTCGCCCGAGTAGCCCGCGCTGCCGGTGCCCGCCACCACGCTGATCACACCCTGCGGCGAGATCCGCTTCACCATGTGGTTGTTGCTGTCTGCGAAGTACACGGTGCCGTCGCTGGCCACTGCCAGATCGCTGGGGGAGTAGATCTGCGCAGCCGTGGCCGGGCCGGGCGCGCCGGAGTTGCCGCTGGCGTGGGCCACGTCGACGGCGGTGAAGATGTTCCCGGTGCTCACCGCGTTGGCGGTGGCGTGGATCACCAGCGGCTGCGCCCCCGGCGCGGTCGCGGTGAAGGCGTAGTCACTGGCGGCGAGGCCCAGGGTGGGCGTGAACGTCACCCGGCCCAGCCCGCTGGTGACCCCGGTGGTGGGCGAGAGCGCCACGCCTGCCGGCGCGGCGAGGGTCACGGTGACCCCGGGCACCGCGGTGCCGCCCGTGTCCGCGAGCTTGAGGGTGATCGGGCTGAGCGGCTGATCCACGGAGACGGTCTGGGCGTCGCCGACGAGGACCGTGAGCACGTACTGGGAGGTCTGGCAGCTGCCCCCGTTGCAGTAGGCGTTCGGGCCGCAGTTGGTGCCGTCGGGCGCGTTGGTGCCGGTGTCGGTGCACACGGCTGCGCCGGTGGAGCAGGAGTAGGCGCCCAGGTGGCAGGCGTTGGTGGGCGCGCACGCCCCGCCCGCGGTGCAGGCCACGCAGCCGCCCAGGCCGTCGCAGACGTGGTCCACGCCGCCGTCCGTGCCGGTGCCGCAGGCCGTCCCCGGGTTCTCGGCCACGAACTGGCACTGGCCGCTGGTCGTGTCGCAGCTCGCGCCCACGGCGCTGTAGCAGGTGGGGGCCACGCTGCAGTCCACCGGAGGCGTGGTCTGGGTGCAGGTCCCGGTGCTGCAGGTGCTCACCCCGTTGCAGAGGTTGCCGTCGTCGCAGTTGGCGCCCTCGTTGCCCGGCGACCAGGCGGAGGTGGAGACCGCGGCCGTGCACACCTCGCAGGCGTTGTTCGGGTTCACCGCGCCGTCCGCGTAGAGCGTGCCGCCGATCTTGCAGGCGTTGCACGCTCCGCTCAGGCAGTAGGCCAGCCCGCCGCCCGCCGGGGTGCAGGCGATGCCGTCGACCTCATTCGCCCAGCCGCTCGGGTTGCTGGAGCTGTCGCAGAGCTCGCAGGGGTTGGCCGGGTTGTAGGTCCCGTCGGGGTAGGAGGTCCCGTTGATGGTGCAGCCCGAGCCGCCGGTGGAGCCGCTCGAGGTGCCGACGGTGGAGCCGCTCGTACCCGAGGAGCCGCTGGCGGTGCTCGAGGAGCTCGAAGCGCTCGAGCCGGAGTTGCCGGTGGCGCCGCTGCTGCCGGTCGAGGTGGTGGTGGAGCTGCCGGTGGAGGCGTTGGAGCCGTTGCTGCCCGAGGTGCCGGTGTCGCCGGTGCTCCCCGTGGCGGTGGTGGTGCTCGACGAGGCCGAGCCCGAGGCATTGCTGGCCGTCGAGGAGTTGGTCGAGCCGGAGCCGTTGTTGCCCCCGGACGAGCCCCCGTTGTTCGAGCTGCCTCCCGACGTGCAGGCGGTCACCCAGAGCACACAAACAACAGCAGCAATCCTTCGCATGGTTCTCTCCCCGGCGGACCGTCGTCGGCCTTCTCGGTCCAGTGGCGGACGGGCTCTTAGCAGAATGCCCGCTCTTCGGGGTAGCTGGCCCAAGTGGGTCGTGCGCGGCGCGGGGGCTGTTGCTCGAATTGAGTCTGGCCTGCGCCGACGTTATACCGCCGCCCATGAGCACCACGCTGACCCTGTACACCGACTTCGTTTGACCGTTCTGCTTCATTGCGGAGCGAAGCAGCCTGGTCAGGCTGCAAAAAGAATTCGACATCGAGCTGGACTGGCACGGCTACGAGCTGCACCCGGACACGCCGCCGGGCGGCATCGCGCTCGTCGAGAAGTTCGGGCCGCGCATCCACGCCATGCACAAGAACCTCGAGCAGTTCGCCAAGGGCTTCGGCGTGACGGACATGAAGCTGCGCGAGCGCTCGCCCAACACGCGCCGCGCGCTCGCGGTGGCCGAGTACGCCCGCGAGCAGGGCAAGCTCGAGGCCTTCCGTCAGCGCGCCATGGACGCCCACTGGACCCAGGGCAAGGACCTCGAGTCCGACGTCGACCTGCGCGCGCTGGCCACCGAAGCCGGGCTCGATCCCGACGCCGCCGTCGCCGCGTCGAACGATCCCAAGTACCTCGCGCGAATCGATGCGCGCCGCGAACAGGCCGAAGAGGTGGGCATCACCGGCATCCCCACGTTCGTGATTGGCAACCGAGCGGTCGTCGGCTGCCAGCCGTACGAGGTGCTCGCGAAGTTCGCCGAGGTCTGCGGGGCGAAGCGGAAGAGCTGAGCGTCGAACGGGCGTCAGGAGTTCGGCGGCTGCGAAAGTGCGCCACGCGCAAGTCACCGGATTCGCGATGGCCGCCAGGTTGCACTCCTGGCTGGCATGCGAATGCCCACGATCGCCGCCGTGTCCCTGCTCACGCTGCTGGCTGCGGGGCCGGCGCACGCGAGCCCGAGCGGTCTCCCGCAGGGCGACCAGGATCTCTCCGTGGGCTTCTGGGGCGCGGGCGGGAAGAACGCACTGGGCCAGGGCGTCGAGGGCACGTACTCGTACAGGGGCTTCGCGCACCTCTCGCTCGGCGTGGCGGCGCTCGAGCACAACGGCGTCACCTGCGACGCGTACGGCGACGCCGGCGTCTGGGCGCTGCTCTCGGTGGCGGCCGGCGCCGGCTTCCACGGCTCGATGAATGGCGCGCTCGGCTTCGGCCCCGAGGCGCACCTCTTCTTCGGATTGCCGATCCCCATTCCTGTCAGCAGCGACGGCTGGTTGGTCCTCGAGCCCATCCTGCGCGTCACGCGGCTCTGGAGTGCAGCGGGCAACGAGACGTTGGTGCAGGGCGGCTTTCAGGTCCGCCTCGCAGGTCCGGCGCCGCACCTCGGGATGTCGTCGGAGGGCCACGTGGACCCGAATCCGAAGCGGGGCTGAAGGCGCCGACTCCCGAGAACTTTCGAGCGCCAATTGCGGCCCTTTCACCAGGGAACAGCAGGCGTCCGAACGTGCGGCCGACGCGCGCTCGCGGCCTTAGAAAGCTGCTAGGCTTCGCCGCGCCGGGCCGGAGTGTCCGAGGTCGGGTTTTCTCCATGCGTCGCTTCTTCGTGGCACTGATCCTCGCGGTGGCCGTGTCTGCATGCGGGGGCGACAAGCTCACCCACGTGCCCGCCCCCGGGACGCACACCGAGGTCTTCCCCCAGAACGCGGCGTCGAAGATCGACCTGCTCTGGGTGGTCGACAACTCCGGCTCCATGGCCGACAAGCAGGCCAAGCTCGCCGCGTCGTTCCAGCGCTTCATCGACGCGTTTGCGGCAGGCGCGATCGACTACCGCATCGCGGTGACCACCACCGACGTCTTCGCGGACGTGCCCGGCTCGGCGGGCAACTTCTACGGCACGCCGACCGTCATCAAGCCCACCGACGACGACCCGCTCCAGGAGTTCCAGATCAACGTGAAGGTGGGCACCAACGGCTCGGGCAACGAGGAAGGCCTCCAGGGCGCCAAGCTCGCGCTCGACAAGGTGAACGCCGCCAATGCCGGCACCTACGCGGCCTACAACCTGTGCTCGACCTCTTGCACCACCTCGACCGATCGCAACTGCGTGGCCACCTGCCAGGCGCAGCACGAGCCCGACTTCTTGCGGCCCGACGCGTACCTCTACGTGGTGTTCGTGTCCGACGACGAGGATCACTCGGACGACGAGCCCATCCACTACGCGCGCTATCTGCAGACGGTGAAGGGCCTGGGCAACGAGGCGATGGTGGCCGCGTCGGCGATCGTGGGCGATCCCTCGGGGCCGCCGTGCGACGCGCGCGCGGGTGTGAAGTACGCCGACGTGGCCCAGTATACCGGCGGCATCTTCGGCTCGATCTGCGACTCGACGTTCGATCAGAACCTCACCAACATCGCCCAGAACGCGGTGGGCCTGCAGCGCCACTTCCTGCTCGGCGCCAACCCGCAGCTCACGCCCACCAACACCCTCGCGCTGCAGATCAACTACCGCTGCGACACGCCGCAGGGCGAGCTCACCGGCTGCCAGAGCGTGACCAGCAACTGCAGCGGCGCGGCAGGGAGCACGCTGGGCCTGGCCTGCATTCCTCCCCAGTCGACCCAGGTGCCCGTGGACGCCGATCACCCCGAGGGCTTCACCCACGGCTGGACCTACGCCTGCGCCGACAACTCCATCACCTTCCACAAGGACGCCACCGGCGACAGCGTGCCGGGCCTGCGCTCGCAGCTCGCGGTGACCTTCCTGGTGAGCTCGACCGTCCAATGCAGCCCCTGAGCGCGATGAAACATTTTGGTTTCATGCTCGGCGCGCTGGCGCTGGTGGGCGTTTTCGCGTGCAGCGGGCAGAAGGTGCAGGCTGTGCAGCCGCAGATGGTGGCCACGCAAGGGCCGCTCGCGTTCGGCAACGTGCCGGTGCTCAACGCCAAGAAGCTGCCCTTCTCCGTGCAGAACCTGGGGCGCGCGCCGCTCACCATCAAGTCGCTCGCGCTCGCCGCGGGGACGGATCCCGCGTTCAGCCTGAGCGGCGAGCTGCCGCCGACGGTCGCTGCGGGCGCGACCGAGATCGTCGAGGTCGTCTACACGCCGCCGGCGGAGGCGCCGGCCACGGGCACGCTGCACCTCGAGACGGACGACCCGACCACGCCCTCGCTCGACGTGCAGCTCACCGGCGCGGGCTCGACGAAGGCTTCGATCGCCGTGCACCCCACGGCGCATCCGGACGCGGGCTCGGTCGACTTTGGCCGCGTGGGCGAAGGCCAGGTGCAGCTCGCGGGCGTGGACATCGTGAGCTCGGGCACTGCGGACCTCATCGTCGACGGGCTCGCCCTCTCCGGCGACACGGACATCACCTTCCAGAGCAGCGCCCGCACGCCCGTGACCGTGCCCGTGGGCCAGACGCTGACGCTGCAGATGGAGTTCGCGCCGCCCGAGGGCGCGCCCACGCCCAGCAACACCACGCTCACCGTGCACTCCACGGATCCGGATCACCAAACGGTTACATTGCCGTTGACCGGCACCGTGAACCGCGCGCCCATCGCGTCGATCGCGGATCCGGGGCCGCTCGCGCCCGGGCAGACCGTGCAGCTCGACGGCTCGGCGAGCAACGATCCCGACGGCGACGACCCCATCGCCTTCCTCGACAGCAACGGCGGCCCGGGCTGGACCCTCGCGCGCGCGCCCGTGAACTCGCAGGCGGTGGTTGCGCCGGGCGATCAAGCGAAGCCGTCCGTGACGCTGGATCTGCCCGGCCAGTACGTCGTTCGCCTGGTGGTCACCGACAAGACCGGCTTGCAGACGCTGCACCCCGCCGAGCAGACGCTGGTGGCCAAGCCCGCGCAGGCGCTCGTCGTCGAGCTCGTTTGGGACAACCCGGACACGGATCTCGATCTGCACTTCCTGCCGCACGGCGCGCAGCTCGACGGCCCCGAGGATTGCTGGGCCAACAACAAGGTTCCCACGCTGCCGACCGCGACCGACGGCGGGCCGATCCTCGCCCGCGACGCGCTCGACCACTTCGGCCCCGAGGAGATGACCTGGGCCAGCCCGGTGGCCGGCACCTACGACGTGGACGTGGACTTCTACTCGAACCATGGCTCGGCAACGCCCGCCACCACTGCCACGGTGCGCGTGTACGTCTTCGGCGAGGTGGTCGCCGAGTACAGCCGCCAGATTCCGGATCAGGGCCACGTCTGGAGCGCCGCCACGGTCGACTGGCCAGGCGGCACCGTCACCAAGATCGACACCCTGCAATGACCCGCTCCTCGAGACATATCGCGACATGTCTTGTCGCCCTGTCCCTGGTGGCTTGCCACAAGTCCGGCTCCCCCAAGGCCGACGGCGGCGCGGTCGACGCAGGCCCGGTCTGCGCCACCAACGACGACTGCGCGGACGGCGAGGTCTGCGACAGCGCCACCGGCAGGTGCAGCGCGTGCAAGTCGAGCGGCCAGTGCAAGCCGCACCAGCTCTGCCAGGCGCCCGCGCGCAACGAGCCGCTCGCGTGCGTCTATGCCGAGGGCTACGGCGACGACTGCAAGCTCAACGACGACTGCCCCGCGGGCCAGCTCTGCCACCAGGGCCTGTGCCTGCCCTCGAGCGAGGTGACGACGTGCCCCACCGGCGCGTGTCCGTCCGGCCAGCGCTGCAACAAGGCGAACCTGGTCTGCGAGGAGAACTCGGGCTGCTTCACCGACGACGACTGCCAGACCACCGAGGTCTGCAACACGGCCACGCACGCGTGTGATCTGCGCTGCACCGCGGACAACGTGGACACGGTCTGCGCCGCGGGTCAGAAGTGCGCCAACGGCCGCTGCGCCCAGTGCGGCCAGGACTCGGACTGCCCCGGCGGCCTGACCTGCGACACCGCCGCCGGCACCTGCACCAACGGCAACACCTGCTTCTCCGATCGCGATTGCCAGGTGCCGCTGGTCTGCAATCCCACCACCAGCCAGTGCACCCAGCCGCCGCCGCCGTGCGTGTCCGACGAGCAGTGCAAGGTCGGCTACATGTGCGATCTCGCCTCGGGCCGCTGCGCGCTCGCGGGCTGCCAGCCCGACGCGTACGAGCCCGACAACCACAGCCAGGCCACGGCCGCCGCGATCGGCCCCGGTCCGGTGATCACCGTGAACAGCCTCAGTCTCTGCGGTGGCGAGCAGGACTTCTTCTCGTTCGCCATGCTCCAGGGCGACATCGTGCAGGTCGTCGTCAACGCGGATGCGCTCGCGGCGACCACGTTCGACACCGCGCTGCTCGATCCGCAGGGGCGCGTGATCGGTTCGGGCGATCTGGCGGTGAACGCCCAGGCCGACTCGGATGGCACGTACGCCGTCCGCGTGCACTCCTCCGACGACGGCGAGACCTACTCGCTGCGCGTGACGATCGATCACACCGCGTCGAGCTGCCAGAACGACGCCTACGAGCCCAACGACACCTTCGCGCAAGCCACGCACGTGGTGCCGCCGGGCTTGAACACGCTCGCCATCTGCGCGGGTGATCACGACTGGTTCAGCATCGACGTGCCCGCTTCACTGGGAGTGAACATCGCCGAGAGCTCGGATCCGCTGCAGGGCGATCTGGATCTCTACGTCTACGCGAGCGACGGCACCACGCTGCTCGGGCAGTCCGCCACCTCGAACGCGACGGAGCTGGTGCAGCTCGGGCCGTCGAAGGTGGCGGGCGCGCGCGCGTACGCGCTGGTGCAAGGCGGCGATGCGCGCAGCGAGAACCAGTACACGCTCTCGGTCGTCTACCGCACCGATGAGCCGGATGCGGGTCCGGTCGACGCAGGTCCGGTCGATGCGGGCGACGTCGACGGCGGCGCGTCCGACGCAGGCCAGGCCGACGCAGGCAATTCCGACGCGGGCAGCGATGGCGGCCCGTCCGATGGGGGTGGGTGATGGGCGCCTCCGGCATCAAGCGCGTGCTGCTCCTGGCTGCGCTCGCACTCGCGGGCTGCCACAGCACACCTTCGCAGACGCACAACCCGGTCGATGCGGGCACGACCTTCGTCCCCGACGCGGGGCCGCCGCAGTGCACCGTGAGCTGTCACGAAGTTCCGGACGCGGGCGTTGACGCGGGCTACCAGGCGCAGCCGCTCACCATCACTGCCGTGGTGCCGCACCGCGCGCCGATCACCGGCGGCACCAGCGTGCAGATCACCGGCTCGGGCTTCATGCAGACGTTCGCCGGGGACGCCACGCAGGCGCCCGCGCAGTCCACGCTGCTCGTGGGCGGCAACCCCGCGCTCGACTACACCGTCATCAGCGACGGCATCGCCGAGTTCACCGCGCCGCCGGGCAACGCGGGCGCCGTGGACGTGGTGCTCTCGAACCCGAACGGCACCGCGACCTGTCCCGGCTGCTTCACCTACTACGCGCCGGTCTTGCTGCAATCTGTCGCTCCAACGAATGGACCGCTTGCGGGCGGCACCGTGGTCACGCTGGTGGGAAAGGGCCTCACCGCGGACACGGTGGTGCTCTTCGGTGACAAGACCGCGACCGGCGTCACCGTCGATGCCACGAGCGGAAATCTGACCGCGACCACGCCGCCTGGCGAGAGCGTGGGCAGCGTCGACGTGCGCGTGTTCAATCCGGTCGGCACCTCGAGCTTGCTCCAGGCCTTCCGCTACACCGGCCCGCCGCTGCTCACCGCGAGCTCCCCTGCAGGCGGACCCATCGCCGGCGGCACGGCCGTCAACCTCCAGGGCCGCGGGCTCGCGGACCTCACCGCCTGCAGCATCGGCCCCAACGCCGCCACGCTGCTCATCCAGGACGACGCGCACGCCCAGCTCGTCGCGCCGCCGGGCGCCGAGGGCAGCTTCGACATCAGCTGCACGGCAGCCGCGGGAACCACGACGCTGAAGCGCGCGTACACGTACTTCGATCCGACGAACACCTCGCTGCGACTCATCGGCATCGGGCCGACGCACGGGCCGCCCACGGGCGGAAATGTGGTGACGTTGGTGGGCGGCGGGCTCGCGAGCGTGACCACCGTGACCTTCGGCGGCCAGCCCGCGACCATCGTCGCCGAGGGCGCGAACCTGCTCGTGGTGCAGGCGCCGCCGGGCCCCGCGCGCACCGACGTGGACGTCGCCATCGACTCGGGCGCCACGCTCACCGCCGGCTACCACTACAACCTGGCGATCGCGGACGTGCGGCCCGCGCATGGCCCCGCACACGGTGGAACGCCGCTCCAGCTCGACGGCGCTGGCCTCGACGCGAATGTGCTGGTGACCGTCGGCGGACGCGCGATCACCAACGAGGCGGCGACGAGCGCGCAGCTCCTCACCGGCCGCGCGCCGCAGGGTGAAGGTGGCGCCGCGCTGGTGCGCGCGTCGTCGCCGACGGATCCGGAAGACTTCTGCGAGCTCCCTGGCGGCTACACCTTCGACGTCCCGCTCGGCGTGGGCGCCGTGGTGCCGGCCTCGGGCTCGATCGCGGGCGGCACCTTCGTGACCGTGTTCGGCGACGGGTTCGCGGCAGGTACCGTCGTCAGCTTCGGCGGCCACCGCGCGAAGGACATCACCATCGTGGATTCGCACACCATCACCGCCCACACGCCCGCGGGCAGCGTGGGCAGCGTGACCGTGTCGGCGACGCTCTCGACCGAGCTCGCCAGCGTGGCCGATGGCTTCAGCTACATCGACACCACCAACGCGGGCGGCGGCTCCTCCGGCGGCCCGCTCGACGGCACGATAAACATCACCGTGCTCGACGACACCTTCACCCAGTACGGCCAGCCGGTCGTCGGCGCGTTCGTGATCCTCGGCAACGATCCCTCGACGCCGTTCCAGGGCACGACCGATCAGCACGGCCAGATCACCTTCTCGGATCCTGCGTTGATCAAGGCGCAGACGGTGTCGGTCTCGAAGAACGGCTACCAGTCGGTGACCGTGGTGGACCAGGCCTCGCAGAACCTCACCGTCTTCATCGGCCAGGACGACGGCACCGGCGGCGCACCCGGCAGCGGCTCTCCGGGGCCCACGCCGGTGGACATCAGCGGCCAGGTGCACGGCTTCAAGGCGCCACACGTGCTTCAGCCGTACGAGCACGAGGAGTGTCACGTGGCGGTGGCGCCGCACTCCGTCTACGACGCGCCGCCGCTCGGTTCGCCCGACCAGCCCCAGCCCGGCGAGCGCAGCGTGCTCACCGCCGACGGCCAGACCTACTCCCGCATCGTCTACCCGGGCCTGTACGCGGTGTACGCCATCTACGGCATCGTCGATGAGCGCACGGGCGTCTTCACCCCGGTGCTGATGGGCCTGGCGCGCGACATCGAGGTCTCCGACACCCACCCCGCGCAGCACCAGGACATCGTGCTGGACATGCACCTCGATTACAGCGCTCCCGTGTCCATCACCAACGCGCTGCCCATCCCCGGCCTGGACGCGCCCGCAGCGAACGACGTGTACCCGTTCCTGGACCTCGGCGGCGAAGGCGTGGTGCCGCTCCAGTACAGCGAGAGCTTCACGCCGGATCTCCTGGTCACCGGCTTGCCCGAGGTGGACGGCTCGAACCTCATCTTCATCAACGCCACCAACGTGAACGGCTCGCCGGCGTCGTTCTTCTTCCGCCGGCAGCCGGGCGACGTGCGCAGCGGCATCACCCTCGGGCCCATGCTCGGGCTCATCACCTTCACCCAGCCCACCGTGGACAACCCGGCCTTCACCGGCACGCTCTCCTGGACCTACGGCGACGGCCCACCGCCCGACATGGCCCAGGTGCAGATCATCAAGCTCACGCCGGTGGGCACGGTGACGCTCTGGACCGTGGTGCTGCCCGGCGCGGCGACCACGCTGACCTTGCCCGGCTCGGCGGTGCAGAGCCTGCTCGATCGCGAGCCGCCGGGTGAGCAGCTCGAGGTGATCGTCATCGCCGATCGGGCGCCGCGCTTTGATTACAACCACTGGACGTATGGAGACCTGGGACAGCTCTCGTGGACGAGCTTCAGCTACGACGTGGTGGCCACCCAGCTCCCCGACGCGCCCGATGGCGGTGGACCATGAGCTCCTCCCGCGCAACGTTGGTCGTCTTCGCCCTCGCGCTCGCAGGCTGCAACAGCGGCAAGGTGAAGACGGTGGTGGGCTGCCAGTCGGACGCGGACTGCGGCGACGCCACGCTCTTCCAGTGCGACACGGGCACCGGCATCTGCCACTGCCGCAACGACAGCGCCTGCCAGAAGGGCGAGTTCTGCAACCCGGCCGGCTTCTGCCAGACCAAGGTCACCTGCTACACGAACAGCGACTGCGACAACGGCCAGATCTGCGACTCGAGCGCGAACGTCTGCATCCCGCAGGGCCGCTGCACGAGCGACGACCAGTGCGCGCTGGGCACGCTCTGCGACCGCGCCACGGGCACCTGCCAGCCGGGCTGCCACAGCTTCGGCGACTGCCCCGAGGGCAACGCCTGCTTGTGCGTGGGCCCGGACGGCGGTCCCGCGGAGTGCGTGTGCAACAGCCTGGATCCCGCCGTCCGCGAGCAGTGCCCGGTGGGGAGCTGCTCCACGGCGGCGTGTCCCAACAACGCCGCATGCGCGTACGGCCTCACCTGCGACGCGCTCGACGGCGGCGGCTTGCCCCAGTGCACCAACGAGTACGATCACGACGTGCGCCCGTACTGCGACGCCTGCACCGCGCAGCCCGGCACCAACTCCTACTGCGGCACGGGCGGCGCGAACTTCTGCCTGCTCGACACCTCGAACTCCGGCTTCGGGGGAAGCTACTGCGGCGTGGATTGCTCGCAGGGCGAGAGCTGCCCCAACGGCTACCACTGCGCGGACGTGGTCGTGGTTCGCTCCATCGGCTGCCAGCAGGACACCGACTGCCCGGTGAACCCCACGCCGTGCGCCACGGACGCAGACTGCCCGAACACCGGGCTCTGTCAGATCGCCCCGGGCGCGGCGAGCGGCTTCTGCAGCGGCCGCTGCTACAAGCACGAGGGCGACACCGCCGGCTTCTGCACCTGCTCCATCGACAGCGAGTGCAACCAGGACGTCTGCGTCACCTCGACGCGCACCTGCAGCATCACCCGCCAGCCGTGCGATCCGAACGAAGCGCAGCCGTGCAAGCCCATCCGCTGCGTGCCGTTCCACGGCTTGGGTGGATGCTTCATCGGGCAGAACTGCGCGCCGAATGAAGGCCTCTCGTGCACGCAGGTGCGGCCGCCGAATTGAGCCACGAGCGGCCCGGGATGCACGAGGGCCAACTCGGATCCCAAGCACGCGACGACGCGCCTCTGGGCAAGGGGGCTTCTTCGGGCCTTGCTTCGGGCGGGCGCTGTGGCGAATCGAGGCTTCGAGCCGCCCTCGAGGCTCTCGAGGGCGGTCTGAGTTTTGTTGTGATATGGCAGAACAAATGGCCTCAGATGTACTTGCATATAATAACAGAAAATCGACAACTCACGAAGTCGAGCGAGCAGCACCTCAGGCCGACGAACCGCCCCTCTCTCAAATGCAAGACCGAGGCGCCGGTCCTGGATCCGCGGATCCGATCGAGCGCCCCGGCTCCCGCGCGGCCGAAGGCCGATGCCGTCACCCGCGTGAAGGTCAGTGACACCCGCCGCCGCTGCAGGTCTGACCGGGCGCGCAGGGCAGGCCGCAGCCGCCGCAGTTCTGGGGATCGCTGTCGGTGTCGACGCAGCCCGCCGCGCAGCACAACCCGAGCCCATCCGCGAGGTGGCAGGGCGCGCCCGCGTGCGATGCATCGCAGGTGTCGACGCCGCACCCGCCGTGCGCGCAGGTGGTGCTCCCCGCACAGCCGTGGCCGCAGTCGCCGCAGTTGTGCGGATCCGTGTCGAGGTCCACGCAGCTCGAGCTGCAGCAGTTGCCTGCGCCGCCGTCGGCCGCGCAGGGCGCCGTCTCGGTGCTCGCGGTGCAGGTGAGCGCGGTGCAGGTTCCGCCCACGCAGGCCAGGCCGCCGTAGCACGCGTTGCCGCAGTAGCCGCAGTTCTGGCTGTCGGTCTGGGTGTCCGCGCACCCCGAGGCGCAGCAGACGTCGGCCGTGCCCGCATCCACGTCGCAGAACTCGGCGTGGTGGCCCAGGCCGCAGCCCGTCGACGTGCCCGTGCACGCGCCGTCGACGCACGTCGCGCCGGTTGGACACGTCCAGCCGCAGCTCCCGCAGTTCTGCGGATCGCTGCTGAGGTCGGCGCAGGTGTTGTTGAAGAAGCCCTGGCAGCACACGCCGAAGCCGCCGGTGCTCGCGGCACAGGTCTGGCCAGGCATCGCCTGGTCGCAGCTCGCGGTCACGCACTGGTCGCCCACGCAGACCGTGCCCCCGAAGCAGCCGCCGAAGCCGCAGCCCGCGCCGCCGCCGTCGTAGACCGGGAAGCAGGTGCCGCCGGTGAAGAGGGAGCTGGCGCAGATGCCGGAGCTGCACACCGTCCCGCAGGCGCCGCAGTTCTGGGGATCCTGGCCGAGGTCCACGCAGGTGCCGTCGCAGCAGGTGCCCTCCGCAGACGTGGAGTAGGCGCCGGTCCCGAACGCGCACGCGCCGCCGGAGGCGCCGGGCGCACAGGTGGGCAGGTCGCAGCCGTAGCCGTTGCACACGTAGCCCGCGGGGCAGCCCAGCTCCCAGCAGCCCAGCTCGCCGCCGTCCGACTCGCGGCACGAGCCGCTCTGGCACACGTCGCCATCCGAGCAGGAGCGGCCGCAGCGGCCGCAGTCGTAGGCGTCGTTCGCGATGTCCAGGCAGCTGCCGTTGCAGCACGCGCC
Organism: Deltaproteobacteria bacterium; assembly: GCA_018266075.1. Classification (GTDB taxonomy): domain Bacteria; phylum Myxococcota; class Myxococcia; order Myxococcales; family SZAS-1; genus SZAS-1. The sequence continues at coordinate 44,069 of JAFEBB010000014.1, forward strand.
CGCGCGGCCGTCGCTGAGCGGGCAGGGCGTGTCCGAGTCGGTGGCGTTGCAGCTGGGCACCGCGCGGCACGCGCCCTCGTAGCACCACTCGCTCCCGCCGCACGCGTGGCCGCAGGCGCCGCAGTTCTCGTGGTCATTGAGGAGATCCGCGCAGCCCTGGCCGCAGCACTGGCCCGAGCCGTCGGCGGTGTAGCACGCAGAGCCGAGCGTCGAAGGGCTGCACGACGCCGCGGCCTGCACGCACCAGCCCTCGCTGTTGCACTGCTCGCCCGCGGGGCAGGGGTAGCCGCCATTGCCGCCGTCGGCGGTGCAGTAGGCGTAGCCGCCGTCCGGAATGGTGCAGTAGTCGCTGCCGCCGCAGCTCGCGCCCATGGGACACGACTTGCCGCAGGCGCCGCAATTGAAGCTGTCGTCTTCGCGGAGGCACTGGCCGTCGCAGCACGAGCCGTAGGTGCCGGCGTCGGGATCGGTGCACGTCCTGCCGGCGTTGGCGGCGAGGCTGCAGTCCGACGCGTAGCAGCCGCCGTTCATGCAGGCCATTCCCGCGGGGCAGGGATTTCCGCAGCCGCCGCAGTTCTGCGCGTCCGACTCGACGTCCACACAGTCCAGGCCATCCACGCCGCAGCACTCGCCGTAGCCCGCATCGAGTACGCAGTAGCCGCTGTTCTCGCAGGTGTACGTGTAGCAGTCGCCGCCGTAGCAGAACTGGCCGCCGCCGCAGGCGTGGCCGCAGCTGCCGCAGTTCTCCGCGTTCTGGTCGAACGCAGGGACGCACACGTCGCCGCAGCACTGGCCCTGCACGCCTTCCATCGCACAGCCCGCGCCATCCGCGCCGCAGCCGCCGCTCGAGCCGGTGCTGCCTGTCGACGAGGTCGAGGTCGAGGTCGAGGTGGACGTCGTCGATGTCGAGGTCGTCGTCGTGCTGGTGCCCGCGGCGCCGGTGGTGCCGGTGCTGCTGCTGCTCGTGGTCGAACCGGCGCTGGTCGAGCCGGTGGTGGTCGACGTCCCGTCGGTGCTGCCCGTCGCCGTTCCCGAGGTGCTCGACGCCGAGCTGCTCCCCGACTTCCCGGAACAAGCGACCAGAAGCAGGGCCGCCGACGCGGCCATCACGATGCGGTTCAAGGAGTCCCCCTCGGCTGGTCGGTAGTGCGACCACGCCGGGAGGGCATTCAAAGTGAAAAGGAATTGCTCAGCCCGGCCGGCCCAGGCAGCGCAGGGACTGGTTCTTGGCGCGCTCGGCCTCGGGCCGCGGCAGGAGGTTGAAGCCCGCCATCTCCTCGATCACGTTGTTGCGCTTGATCTTCAGGAGCGTGGGGTTCTTGCAGCGCCAGACCTCGTCGTAGTCGACCTCGGCCAGGAGCAGCTCGGCGGTCTCCGCCACGTTCAGCGCCTTGGGTTCCTTGCCCATGAGCCGCTTGCTCGCCGCGCGCACGCCCAGGATGCCCGGGGCGAAGTAGCGCACAGAGAGCTCCAGATCGATGAGCTCGCGCGGGGTGAGCGACTGGTGGATCTCGTAGGCCGCCAGGGCGCGGTGCGGCCCGCTGGGCAAGCCGAGGGCGATGGCCAGGCGGTCGGCGAAGAGCAGCTCGCAGCGTCCGGGGCCGGGTGAGCCATAGCCGTTGCCCATGCCGAAGCTCACCACTCGGCCGAGCCAGGCCGAGCCGTCCTCCTTCACGGGCCCGAAGTAGTCGGGGCAGCCCGAGGCCGCGAGGGCGCCGTTCACCAGCGGCGCGGAGAGCTCGTCCTCGCCCAGCGACACGAACGGCTCGACCAGCTGGCTGTTCACGCCCGCGAACTGCTGTTGCCGCTGGCCCTCCACGAAGATCTTCATGGTGTGGACCACTTCGTCGCGGCTCCACAGCGGGGGCAGGTCGCGCGCGAGCACCAGGTAGCTCGCGGGCACGCCCAGCGCGAGCAGGAACACCACGCCCATCACCAGCGCGAGCAGCTTTCTCATTCGAGCGAACGACTGCTGGCGCCGGCGCGGATCGCGGATGAGGTCCTGCGACTGGGGCGCCGAGGCATCCTAACCCCACCGCTCGGTTGAGGCGATCCGGCTTGCTTGCAAGATCGCCATGTGATCTTCCCTCGGCATGTCCGAGGCATACACGATCGAGTTGAGGCGCCGAGTTGTCGAGGCGCATGAGCGCGGCGACGGCTCGTACCGCGTTCTCGCCGAGCGCTTCTCAATAGGTGAGGCGACGGCGAAACGCTGGGTCTGGCAGTTCCGGCGAGATGGTACCCTCACGCCCCGAAAGAAGGGCGGAGGCAACCGCTCGGACATCTCAGTTGCTGTGTTGGAGCGCATCGTCGCGGAGCTCGGTGACGGCAACGCGGACGAAATCACGGCGGCGTACAACCGCGGGCGGCGCGGCAAAGCTCGTAGACATGTGTCGAGCATCAAGCGAGCGCTGTACCGCGCGGGATACGTCATCAAAAAAAACGGCTCCGGTCGGCAGAGCAGCTCCGGCCCGACGTGGTCGAAAAGCGCAAAGCCTTCTGGCGGCTGATTCGCCGGGTTCCCGTGCACAAGCTGGTCTTCCTCGACGAATCGGGCCTGAACGCGTCGATGACCAGGAGCCACGCCTGGGTGAAAAAGGGCACGGAGTTCATCGAGAGGACGCCCATGAACTGGGGCAAGAACCTCACCTTGTTGGGCGCCATCCGGCTCACCGGTTGGGTCGTACTCACCACCATGTTCGCGAGCACGAACAAGCCGCGCTTCGTGAAGTGGCTTCGTTCGAAGCTGCTTCCCCGACTCAAGCGCGGCGACGTGCTGGTACTCGATAACCTTCAAGCGCATCACGATGACCGCGTGGCGACGCTGTGCGCGGCTCGTGGAATCCGAGTCATCTACTTGCCGCCGTACTCGCACGACTTCAATCCCATCGAGTCGGGCTGGGCCCTCCAAAAGCAACATGTCCGCAAGCACGCGCCGCGCGACCGAATCATGCTCCGCCGGGTAGCGCGGCGCGCTCGGTTTCGCGTGAAGCCACGGCACTGTAGACAGTGGTTCCATCATTCTGGATATGCGGTTCAACCCAAGTGATCGGTGGGGTTAGTCCTCGCCGTTGCCACCGCTGTCGCCGCCGCCGAAGCCGCGGCTCGGCGCCGGGCGACGCGGGCCCGTGGGGCGAATGCCTGCGGTGGGGCGAGGCGCGCTCGGTCCCGGTCGGCGCAGGGGCTGGCGCTCCTCGGCCGGCGGCTCCTCCTCGGCGGGCGCGTACTCCGTCGAGCCGAACTCGTCGTCGTTCGGCGGCGCCTCCTCTTCCTCCACCTCTTGCCGCTGCGCCTGACGCTGCTGGGGCGGCTGGTGGGTCACCTCGCCGTCGTCCATCAGCTCGCTGGAGATCTGGATCGATCCGCCGGTCTTGTTCGCGGGAGGAGTCGAGGACGGCCCCGGCCGCGGTGCGCCCGGACTCGGACGCGCCATGTTCGGCGAGGGCGAGGGCTGCCGATTGCCGGCGCTGCTCGGTCCGGGCGTGGGAACGGGCCGAGCCTGCGACGGGCCTGCCGCGCTCTGCTGCGGCGCGGGCTTCTGCGGCTCGGGCAGCGCGGCGCGCGGCGCAGGCGCGGCGGGCTTGGGCTCTTCGGCGGGCGGCGGCTTGGGCGCGGCGGCTGCGGCGGCGGCCTTCTTGGCGGCCTCCTCGCGGGCCTTGTTCTCGATCTCCTTGCCCTTCTTGAGCCGCTCCTCGGCCCAGATCGCGCTCTGCTCGTCGCTGTCTGCCTCGCCGCGCTCGCGGTGCTTGAGCTTCTTGATCCACTGGGTGTGGACGCCGTCCGCGTGGAAGATGGGCGGCGGCGGCACGCCGTAGGTCTCGGGATCGAAGAACGCCTCGGTCATGTCGGTGAAGCCGTAGGCGTGGAGCCGGCCGAGGAAGTGCGGGAGCACGCCGGTGGGCGCGTGGTAGCCGTGGATCTTGCCCTCCGCGTCCTTGTGGGTGGGCGTGAAGACGAAGATGTCCTGGGTGCGGTAGTCGCCCTTCTCGTTGAGCGGCAGCACCTCGCTGATGGCGGTGGTCTTGCGCGAGCCGTCCTGGAGGCGCTCGCAGCAGATGACCACGTTGATGGCGCTCGCCACCTGGGCGCGCACGGCCACCATGGGCAGCTCGATGCCGCTCTGCAGACAGAGCGACTCGATGCGGCGCAAGGTGTCCGTGGGCGTGTTGGCGTGGGTGGTGGCCATCGAGCCACCGTGGCCGGTGTTCATGCACTGCATGAGGTCGAAGGCCTCGCCGCCGCGGACCTCACCGACGACGATGCGGTCGGGCCGCAGACGCAGGGCGGAGTGGAGCAGGTGCCCCATGTTCACCTCGCCCTTGCCGAACTTGTCGGGCGGGCGCGACTCGAACGGGACGATGTGCTCCTGGTTCAGCTGAAGCTCAGCCGAGTCCTCGATGGTGAGGATGCGCTCGTCGGCAGGAATGAGCGAGCTGACGATGTTGAGGAGGGTGGTCTTGCCGGAGCCGGTGCCGCCGGCCACCAGCACGTTCTCCTTGATGATCACGCAGCCCTCGATGAACCGCGCCATGGCGGAGGTCATCGAGCCGAACTCGACCAGCTTGTCGATGGTGAGCTTGTCCTTGAAGAACTTGCGGATGGAGATGGTGGTGCCCTTGCGGGCGATGGGCGGGATCACCGCGTGGACGCGGCTGCCGTCGGGCAAGCGGGCGTCGAGGCGCGGGGCCTCGTCGGTGAGGCGGCGGCCGACGAACTGGGCGATGTTGCGCGCGCAGCCGAGCAGCGCTTCTTCGCTGAAGGTCGCGTCGGTCTTGATCAGCTTGCCCTTCTTCTCGATCCAGATGTCGGTCGGGCCGTTGATCATGATTTCGGCGACGGCTTCGTCGTCGAGGTACTTGAGGACGGGCTTGAGGAACGCGCGGAGCGACTCCGCGTACATGTTCTGTGCCATGGGGCAAACCTAGCACGGTCGCTTTCGCGTGGCAGCGGGCGGGCGGATCAGGGGCAGCGACAGTCGTCGGTGCAGGTGGCGTCGATGGTGGGTGCGCCCGTGGGGCCCACGCCGAGGCAATAGTTGCTGTCCTGGCCGCGGCAGCAGGGCTTTCCCGTGTGGCCACAGTCGACGCAACCTGCGTTGCCCTGGCAAGTCAGCCCTGGGTCACAGCCGCCGTCGCACGGGCCGCCCTCGGCACGCGCAGGCACGTCGGGGTTGCTCATCGGGAAGGAGCACGCGCCAGGCGCGGAGCTTGGTGCGCACGAGGCGAAGAGCGTGAGCGTCGACGCGAGCAGGAGCACGTGCGTGGTCACGCTTCGATCGTAGCGCGGATCCCGGATCAACCCGGCATTGGCTCGGGCGCGAGGGGCGGCGTCACCGGCGCGACCGGCGTCGACGTCCCACAGCTCGAACAATGCTCCGCGTGCACCAGCCGCGGCGACTGGCAGCTGGGGCAGGGCGCGTAGAGCGCGAGGCCGCACGCGGCGCAGATGCGCGGGTGCAGTGCGTCCACGTCGTAGTGCAGGGTGCGCGCCTTGCGGCCCAGGCCGGCGTCGAGGCTGGTCTCGCGGCCGAGGAGGTAGTCGCGGTCGCAGCCGGGGCAGCGGTGCTTGGCGATGGCCTGGTCCACGATGCGGCGGCGGCGAATGCTGGCGCGCGAGTTCAGCCAGCGGGCGAGGGTGATCGTTCCCCATGCGGTGACGCCGAGGCCCAGGGCGAGCGGCGCATATCCGCCGTAGCGCGGCAGGTACGGTCCCATGCCCCAGAGCACCATCCACAGCGCGAACGCCCAGTAGCCCCAGAGCAGCGTGACATACGAGATCTTCGCGCGGCGCCGCCAGAGCACGATCGCCACCACCACGACCGGGAACGCGAGGGCCACGCGCGCGGCGAGGACCTTCCAGCGCCACACGCGCTCGGCGGCGTCGTACTCGGCCTGGGCCTGCTTCTCGGCTTGCTGGATCCGCTTCTGGATCTCGTCGCGGGCCTTCTCGCGCGGATCGGGCGCGGCGCGGGCGGTGGCGAGGCGCACCTGGGCGGCGTCGCGCTCGGCGCGCATGGCGTCGAGGTTGTCGCGGCGCGCGCGGACGCTCTGGTCTTCCGACTTCGTTCCGCCCAGCGTGGCCCGCGTCTCCAGCCACGCGCGCCAGCTCTCCTCGCCGCGCCGCGTGGCCGACGAGAGATCCTCATAGTCGCGCTCGGCCGAGGCGATCTGCGCCTCGCGCGGATCCGGCTGGCGCTCGACCGCCGCGAGCTCGTCGCGCAGCGGCTGCAGGTGCGTCTCGGAGATCTCGGAGTAGCTCGGTTCGCGGAAGAGGTCGGCCGCGTCGGAGAGGCCCTGCGTGCCCAGCGCGCCCAGGAAGAGCGCGAAGAGGATGCCCAGGATCCACAAGATCGGGCTGGTGCGGATGGTCTTCTGGTCGAGGGAAGGGGTGGTGTCCATGCGCCCCTGAAAAGCGAGGCGCGTGCCGCGCGCGAAGGGCGCGAAAGCACTAAGTGAGAATGGAGCGGTGCGTCAAATCTGCGACGGGGCGTCGAACGCCTACCGCGACAGCATCTTCGCCTCGACGCGGTTCCGGCCGCTCTGCTTGGCGCGGTACAGGTACTTGTCGGCGGCGGCGATCATCTCGTCGGGGCCGGGGTACTCGGCGTCGGAGAGCGTGGCCAGGCCCAGCGAGCAGGTCACGGGGATCTTCTTGTTCTCGAAGGTGAAGTCCGTGCTCTCGATGAGCCGGCGGATGCGCTCGCAGAAGATGAAGCCCTTGTCCTCTTCGCACTCGCGGAGCAGCAGCACGAACTCCTCGCCGCCGTAGCGCGCGAAGACATCCTCGGTGCGGATCGTCTCCTGGATCTTGGTCGCAAGCCGGGTGAGCACGAAGTCGCCGGCCTGGTGGCCGTGGGTGTCGTTCACCTTCTTGAAGTGATCCACATCGAGGATCACCAAGCTGAGTGGCACGCGGTGGCGCAGGCAGTAGCTGAAGTCCTTGCGGAACGTGTCCGCGAAGTACTTCTTGTTGTAAACGCGCGTCATGGGATCGCGCGTGGCGCTCTCGTAGAGGTTCTTCTGGTACTGCTCGTCCAGGTTGTCCTGGTACGAGAACTTGAGAATCGTCGTCGAGCCGATCTGGATCTTGTCGCCGTCGCGCAGGCTGTGAACGTCGACGCGGTTGCCGTCGTAGAAGGTGCCGTTGGTCGAGCCGAGATCGACGATGTTCACGCTGCCATCCGGCCGAACGACGATCTTCGCGTGACGGCGCGAGATGCCGTCGTCGTTGATGGAGATGTCGGCCTCGCTGGAGCGGCCAATCACCATCTCCGGCTGGGTGAGCTTGAACATCTTGCCCACCGACGAGCCGGTGACGCAGATCAGGTACGCACTGTTCTTGCGGACTTGCGCCAACAGGTCGGAGATGTTTTGGACCTGGGTCTTCTCTTCAGCCATGGGGGCCGCCGCGCCGAGGTGGCTTCGCTCTTGCCAGCATACGGCGGGGCATCGGGCAAGCCAAGCAGCGAGGCACGGCTCGGGTCCAGCCTGGAAACCCCGGCTTCCAGGCGTCAGAGGGCCCGGCTGGTGATGCGCTTGGCTTCGGTCTCGGCGCGCGCCAGAAGCCCGCGAAGATCCACGTCCAAGAGCTCTCCGTGCTGCACCCGCACCTGGCCGTCGACGATCACCGTGTGCACGTTTCGCGACGTCGCCGAATAGACAATCTGCCCGTAAAGATCCGGCCCCGCCGGGGTGCTGTGGGCCTGGTGCAGGTCGAGCAGCACGAGGTCCGCGCGCTTGCCCACTTCGAGCGAGCCGATCTCCTTCTCGAGCCCGAGAGCGCGCGCGCCGCCGAGGGTTGCCATCTCCAGCACCTGCTGCGCGGGCATCGAGGTCGGCCCGAGGCGCGGCTTGGGCAAGAGCGCGGCGAGCCGCATCTCGAAGAAGGCGTCGAGGTTGTTGTTGCAGGGCGCGCCGTCCGAGCCGAGCGCCCAATGCACGCCCACGCCGGCGAGCTCGGGCACCTTGGCGATGCCCGACGCGAGCTTGAGGTTCGAGCTTGGGCAGTGCACCAGGCAGGTCCCCGTGTCGGCGACGAGGCGCTGCTCGTGCGCGGTCAGCCACACGCCGTGCGCCAGCGACGAGCGCGGGCCGAGCAGGCCGAGGTTGTGGAAGTAGTCGACGTTGTCGGAGCCCACGCGGTCGCGCACGGCCATGCACTCGGCCTGGTTCTCGGAGGCGTGGGTGTGCACGCGGCAGTCGTGCTCCTTGGAGAGCTTGGCGACCTCGCGGAGCTGCTCGGGCGTGGAGCTGAGCACGAACCGCGGACAGAACGCGTAGCGCAGCCGGCCGTTCTCTTGCCCGTGGTAGGTGCGCAGCAGCGCGAGCGAGTCGTCGATCGAGGCTTGCGTCGTCTCGCGAAGGGCTGCGGGCACGCCCTGGCCCGCGTCCATCATGGCCTTGCCGCCCACGTAGCGCAGGCCGGTCTCGCGCGCGGCCTCGAAGACGACCTCGTGGTGTCGCACCGTGCCCATGTCGAGGATCGCGGTGGTGCCCGAGAGCAGCAGCTCGGCGATGCCCAGCTCGGCGCTGACCTTGAGGCTCTTCGGATCGTGCGCGGCCTCGAAGGGCCAGATGCGCTCGCGCAGCCACTCCAGCAGCTCGAGCCCATCGGCGTGGTTGCGGAAGAGCGTCTGACAGAGATGGATGTGCGCCTGGATCAGCCCGGGGATGGCGACCAGTCCGGACGCGTCGATCACCCTGCGCGGACCCTTGGCCGCGGGGATCTTGCCGATGGCGACGATGGCGCCGTCGCGGATGAGCAGGTCCTCGCGCAGGATGTCGCGCGCGCCGGTCATGGTGACCAGGGTGGCGCCGCGGATGAGGGTGTCCATGGCTGGCGCGGACTGTAGCACCGGGCTCCTGCGAGGCCCTCAGAAGAAGCGCTTGGTGAACGCGTAGGGCAAGAGCTCTCCCACGGTCCAATGGGCCTGCTTGCCGTGGTGGTTCTCGGAGAAGACGGGCGTCTCGGGCGGCATGAACTCGGCGAGCGTCTGGCGGCACATGCCACAGGGCGGCACCGGCGCGGGCCCGGATGCGGAGATGGCGATGGCGTCGAACTCGCGCTCGCCCGCGGCGACGGCCTGGGCCACGGCGTTGCGCTCGGCGCAGATGGCGAGGCCGTAGCTGGCGTTCTCGACGTTGCAGCCGAGATAGACCTTGCCGCTCTTGCCCAGCAGCGCGGCGCCGACGGTGTACTTGGAGTACGGCGCGTAGGCGCGCTTACGCATGGCGCGCGCCTTCGCGAGCAGCGCCTTGGAGTGGATGGTCTTGGTTTGCTTGGCCACGAGGGAATTGTGGTCGGCGAACGTCGCGTCGGCCAGTTTTTGTCAGGCCGCGGCGGGCTTCCGAGCGAGCCACCAGCGCCGGCCGGCGTAGTACACGAGCCCCGCCACGAGCAGCTCCGCGCTCCGACGCCACTCGTCGCGACCCGGCGAGCCCACCCAGAGCAGCGCGATCGAAGCCACGATGGCCAGCACCGCCACCAGGTCGCCCATCGGCACGCGGAAGCCCGTCGGCAGATCCGGTCGCTTGCGGCGGAGCACCATCACCGCGAGGCAGGTCGGCAGGTACTGCGCGAAGAGGGCGACATTGCCGACGTCCACGAGATCCTCGAACGGAAGCGCGAACGCCACCAGCGCGCTGCTCCCCGCGCCGAGCGCGATGGCCCAGACCGGCGTTCCGAGCTTGGTGTGCATGCGTCCCACGGCGCCGGGCAGCAGTCCGTCCTCCGCGAACGCGACGATGAGCCGCGGCCCCACCAGCGCGCTCGAGGCGCAGAAGCCGGCCATGCTCACCGTCCCCGCGACAGCGATCGCCTTGGCGCCAATCGGTCCGATGAGCTGGCTGGCCGCGTCGGCGAGAGGCTGCTCGCTGCCGGAGATGTTCGCGCTGCCCACCAATGCGAACTGCACCAGCGCATAGAGCGCCACGGCGCCTGCGAGCGCGCCGATCATCGCGCGCGGGACGTCGCGGCGCGGATCCTTCGCTTCGCCCGCGGGCACCGCCGTGTACTCCCAGCCCGAGCAGGCGAACACCGCGAGGAACACGGCCGCCGAGAATCCGTGGTGCCCGGTCGCAGGCCAGAACGGGTGCAGCTTCGCCGGCTGCAGGTGCCAGAGCCCGACGATCAGCAGCAGGCCCAGCGGCACCAGCTTCACGATCGAGAGCACGTCCGAGGTGTGCGCGCCCTTCTTGAGGCCGGCGATGTTCACCGCGCCCAGGAGCAAGATGAAACCGCCCGCGAACGACGCCTGTCCCCACGGTCCCGCGAGCGCGGGCACGAGCGCGCCAACCTGGCTCGCGAGCCCGCGCGACACGGCCGCGTATCCGATCACGCCCTCGCACAGGCTCATCCAGCCGATGACGAAGCCCACGCCGTCGCCGAGCGCCGTGCGCGCGTACAAGAACGCGCCGCCGGAGCGGTCGAAGCGGCTCGCAGCCTCGGCGAAGCAGAGCGCGACGAGGAGGAAGACCAAGCCGCACGCCACGAACGCGAGCACGGAGCTCGGCCCGGCGGCGGCGGCCATCTTGCCCGGGAGCAGGAAGATGCCCGAGCCGACGATGCCGTTGATGCCGATGGCGATGCAGTCGAGCAGCGAGAGCCGCCCCCGCGGCTGCGCTGGCTCGGCCACGGCCTACGACCGCTCGTCGATGAAGCGCGCGATGGCCAGCTGCGTGTCGAGGTCGAGGTCCGCGAACTTCACGTGCGCGCCGTAGCCGCCGGCCTTCTTCTGCGAGACCTGGATCACCTCGCCGTGCACGCGGACTTCTTCGGTGCGGCCGGGCAGCTTGAAGCGCAGGTCGATCTGCTTGCCGGTGATGGGCAGCTTGTCCACGAAGTGCAGCCCGCCCACGGAGATGTCGCCCTCCACCTGCTCGAAGGTGTTGCTGGCCGAGTTCTTCACCCAGACCTTGATGGGCAGGCGCGGCGACTCGCGGCGGTCGCCCATGCGGCGCTCGCGGCGGCGGAGCTCGGTGCGGTCGGGGACGACCTTGCGGCTCTTGGCCTTCGTGGTCTTCGGTGTATCGCGTCGATCGCGGCCGGCTCCGCGGCGTTCGGTGGGCATGGCTTTCCTCGGGATGCGACCCCCCAAACAAGCAGGTTCTCGACGAGGGGTCAACGCGTTGCCCCTCGCAGGTGGCCTAGACTGAGGCCATGAACCGGATCCTGAACCTGGTCGCCGTCGTCGCCGCGTGCATGCTCGGCTGCGGTCTCAAGGCCACCTCGGAGACGAGCGCGTCGTCGTCGAGCACGGGCGCGGGCGCGACGGGGAGCAGCCACGGCGCGACCTCGTCGGGCGCAGCCACGGGCTCGAGCGGCGCGGCCAGCACGGGGACGACCAGTTCGTCCACCGCGAGCGCGTCGTCGTCCACCGGCTCCAGCGCGGCCTCCACGTCGAGCGGCAGCACGGGCGCGTCGAGCTCTAGCGGCGGCAGCACCGGCACGAGCGGCCACGGCGACTGTCGCAACGACACCGACTGCTTCGGCCAGCCGTGCATCGCGGTCACCGACGGCGGTTACCGCGAGTGCCAGGCGCCGCCGAGCCCGCCGGAGGCGTGTGCGGGCGGCGGCGGCCCCGGCCAGGACCAGTGCTGCACCGACAGCGACTGCCCCAACAGCGAGTCCTGCGTGCTCGGCCCCATCCAGCCCTATTGCGGCGGCGTGGTCATGGGGCCGTACAACGTCTGCGCGGTCGACGGCTGCCAGTCCGACGCCGATTGCCAGCAAGCCGGCCAATCGTCGTCGTTCATCTGCGCGCCCGCGGGGACCATGAACCTGCAGGCCCGGTCGTGCGTCTACGCGGGCTGCCGCACCGACGCGGACTGCACCGCGTCCCCGGGTGGCGTCTGCACACCGGTCCCCGACGCCTGCTGCCAGACGGTCTACGGCCTCTACTGCGTGTACCCGGGCGGCTGTCGCTTCAACTCGGATTGCCCGTCGGGCTACTGCAAGACCGACGGCGCCTCGACGAGCTGCCAGGCCGGCGTGCCCGCCTGCCCGCTGTAGCTCAGCCCTTGGCGATGCGGGGCAGGAAGTCCGCGAGGAGCGCGGTGAAGCGGTCCTTCACCCGGTCCGCGGTTTCACTGACCTCGGCGTGGCTCAGCGGCCGCTTGCCGATTCCCGCGGCGTAGTTGGTGATGCAGCTGATGCCCGCCACCGGCACGCCCATGTGCGCCGCGGCGATCACCTCGGGCACGGTGCTCATGCCCACCGCGTCGGCGCCGAGGGTGCGCAGCATGCGGATCTCGGCGGGCGTCTCGTAGCTCGGCCCCGCGAGCTGCACGTACACGCCCTTGCGCAGCGCGTTTCCGGTGGCCTTCGCCGAGAGCTCCATCTTCTCCGAGAGCTCCGGCGCGTAGGCGGCGCTCATGTCCGGGAAGCGCGGGCCGAGCGAGTCTTCGTTGGGGCCGATGAGCGGGTTCATGCCCGAGAGGTTGATGTGATCGGTGATGCGCATCAGGTCCCCGGGCACGAAGTCCGGGTGGATGCCGCCGGCGGCGTTGGTCACCACCAGCGCCTGGATGCCCAGCCGGCAGAGCACGCGCGCGGGGAGCGCCACCTGCCACGCCGCGAAGCCCTCGTAGAAGTGCACCCGGCCCTGCATCGCCACCACCGGCACGCCGCCCACTTTCCCGAGCACCAGTCGGCCCGCGTGGCCCACCACGGAGGACACCGGAAACCCGGGCAGCTGCCCGTAGGGAATGGCGACCTTCTCCGCGAAGCTGTCCGCGAAGGCGCCCAGGCCGGAGCCGAGGATGACCCCGGTGAGCGGCGCGAGCGCGCTCCGCCGGCGGATCTCCTTGACGATTTCGTCGACCACGGGTGCGACCGGCGCGTGGATCTCGGTGCTCATGCTCCCGCGAGCATAGGCGCCCTCGCGCAGCCGCCCAAATTCCTTGCCAGCCTTTGTTCTAGCGGGTCGGCGCGAGGTCGTACGGAATGGACACTTCGTACTGCCGGCCAGGAGCCGGGAACGACCAGCCGCGCGCCGCGCCGTTCACGCAGTCCACGAACGCGGGATCCACGCCGGGCTCTTCCACCTGCACCGGCGGCGCCACGTTGCCTGTCGGCTGGATCGTCAGCACCACGTGGATCCGTCTCGCCAGGGGCAGGTCGAGCTTCTTGTAGCAAGCCTCCACCTCGTCCTGGTGCGACTTGGCCGCGGTGTGGAACGCCTCGGCGTACGACACCTGCGGCGCCACCGTCGGCGCCGGCGCGGCGGCGGCGTGCGTCGTCGGCTTGCCTTTGGGCGGAGGGAGCGGCGCGGGCACCGGCGTGGGCGCGGGCGGCTCCGGCGCGACCTCTTCCACGGGCACTGCCGCGGGCAGCGCCAGCGTGGCCTGGGCCCGGGTGCGGCTCACCTTGAGCGGGTGCTTCTGCGGAAGGTGGCCAGGCATGTTGAGCTCGACCTCGTGCGTTCCCTCGGGGGCGAGCACCGTGAGCGGGGTGACGCCGCGCGAGGCGCCGTCGAGCCGCGCCGTGGCGCCTGCGGGCTCGCTCTCGATCTCCGCCTGGCCGAACTGCCGCTCCACCTCGTCGGGCTGCAGATCCGGGAACGCCAGCGGGAACCGCGCCGCCAGCTCGCCGGCGATGGGCGTGAGCGCCACCTGGCCCAGCACCGCGCCATCGGGGATGAGGGCCTCGCTGCCGCCGGGGACGTAGAGCTCGTCGTTGGGCTGGCCCGCGCGATCCACGCGGACGCGCCCGTGCACCACGGCCACCCGAACCTTGCCCTGCAGCCGCTCCACCTGGAACGCCGTGCCCACCACGTGCACCGTGAGGTCGCCGGCCTTCACCGCGAAGCTCGCGCCGCGGGCCAAAGGCTTCACCTCGGCGAGGAGCTCGCCCTGGCTGAGGGTGAACTCCGTCTCGCCCACGCGCAGTCGCGTGGCCCGGGCCTGCGCGCCGGCGGTGAGGGCGATGCCGGTGGCCGGCGCGGTCTGGACTTCGATGGAGCCGCCCGCGGCATCGAGCGCGTCGCCCTCGAGGAGCTCCGGGCCACCGCGACCCGTGTGCGCGTCGCCGCCCATGGCCAGCGCGACCGCGGCCTGGGCCGGCGCGATGCGCGGCGCGTCCGGGTGGTTGGCCATGGAGACCAGCTTCGTGCCCACCACGGCGCACGCCGCGGCCGCAGCCAGCGCGGGCACGGCGATGACCCACACCGAGCGGCGCCCGGCGCGCGAGGCCTGCTCGCGATCCAGGGCCTCCATCACGTGCCGGTCGACGCGCTTCCACTCCAGCTCGCTGGGCTCGACCTCGGGCAGCTCCCGGAGCAGCCCCAGCACGGCGCGGCGCTCGCGCAGCACGGGGCCGCAGCGCTCGCAGGCCTGGGCGTGCGCGGCGAGCTCGGCCGGGCCTTCGCCGCGGGCGAGCGCGTCGAGCTGGGAGTCAGAGGGATGCAAGGCTGCTCCCTCCCGACGCGACCTCGGCGAAGAACTCGGCCAGCGCCGGGTCCTGCACCGCCATGGCCGCGAGCTCCTTGCGCGCGTAGAAGAGCCGCGTGCGCACGGTGAGCACCGGTGCGCCGACGAGCTTGGAGATCTCCTTGGGGCTCACGCCTTCCAGGTCGTGGAGCACGAGCACCATGCGCTTCTTGGGCGCGATCTTCTCGATCATCGCCTGCACCCGGCGGGCGCGCTCCTGGGTCTCGGCGCCCTCGTGCGGCGTGGCAGACGGATCCGGCAGCTCGGGGCGCAGGGTGGGCTCGTCGGCTTCGCCCACCTGGCGGTAGCGGCGCTTCATGTGGCGCACGGCGGTGCGCACGCAGACGCGGTGCAGCCAGGTGGTGAACGCCGCCCGCCCCTCGAACTTGCGCAGCGAGCGGCTCACCTCGACGAAGACCTCCTGGAGGATGTCGTCGGCGTCGTGGGTGTGGCGCACGGCGTGGCGGATGAAGCGCATGGCCTCGCCGCGGTACCGCCGGTAGAGCTCGGCGAGCATCTCGCGCTCGCCCTTGGCGGCGCGCGAGATGACCTCGCCATCGTCGAGGGTTGCGAGCGGCGAGCGGGCGGAGGTCACGGCGAGCGGCCTTCCCGGGCTCGAGCGGCTGGCCTCCCCGTCGATGCACCGGAATGAAGCCACCATAGACCCCAGTCTCCCCGCCCGGCAAACGTCCGGAGCGCTGGGGAGTGGGTGCCAGGATGCCTGCCCGGCATTCATTCGATGGGGCAGGCGTTTTCCAGGAGACGCCGGGCGCAAACCGCCGCGATTTCAGGGCTGGAGCGCGGGGCACCCTCGACGACCCGCGTAGGGTCGCGCGCTGCCTACCGGCGCACCGGCGGCGTGGCGTTGCACTGGCAGCGCTGCGCCGGCGGAATGTGGCCCATCACCTGCTCCACGTGCTTTCCGCAGCCTGCCCAGGTGGGCTTTCCGCAGCGCGTGCACGTCACCAGCTTGCACATTGGCAACTCCTCCTTATCCAGCGATGCGCTCCACGAACGTCGTCTTTGCTGCGATGCGCTCCACGATGAGCGGCCGCACCGGCGGCGCCGCCTCGCCAATCCGATAGGCGCGCGCCAGCCGTTGCTCCACGTCGCCGAGCGTCTTCTGGCCGTTGTGGTGCACCCGCACCAGCGGCTCGCCCGCGGCCACCCGGTCGCCGACCTTCTTCAAGAGCGTGAAGCCCACGGCGTGGTCGAGCTTGTCGTCGGTCTTCTTGCGACCGGCGCCGAGCTCCACGCCCGCGAGCCCGACCTCCTCGCACTGAATCGCCTGCACCACGCCGGCGCTCGCGGAACGCACCTCGCTGACGGACCGCGCGCGCGGCAGCTTCGACGGATCCCGGATCGCCGCCGGATCTCCGCCCTGTGCGGCCACGATCTCCTCGAACTTGCGCAGCCCGGAGCCGTCGGCGATCGCGGCACGCACGCGCGCGCGCCCGGCCTCGAGATCCTTCGAGACGCCCGCGAGCAGCAGCATCTCCGCGGTCAGCTCCACGGTCACCGTCACCAGATCTTCCGGGCCGCCGCCGCGAAGCACGTCGATCGACTCCTCGACCTCCAGCGCGTTGCCCACCGCGCGCCCCAGCGGCTGGTCCATGTCGGTGAGCACCGCGGTCACGCGCTTGCCCATGGCCTGGCCGATGCCGACCATGGTCGTCGCCAGCGCGCGCGCGTCCTCGGGCTTCTTCATGAACGCGCCCGAGCCCACCTTCACGTCGAGCACCAGCGCGTCGATGCCCTCCGCGAGCTTCTTGCTCATGATGCTGGAGGCGATGAGGGGCAGGCAGTCCACGGTCGCGGTGACGTCGCGCAGGGCGTAGAGCTTCTTGTCCGCGGGCGCGAGCGTGGACGTTTGGCCGATGAGGCAAGCGCCCACGTCGCGCACCAGGCGGCGATAGGTCGGGACGTCGAGGTCCACGCGGAAGCCGGGGATGCTCTCGAGCTTGTCCAGCGTGCCGCCGGTGTGGCCCAGGCCGCGGCCGCTGATCATGGGCACGCGCACGCCGCACGCGGCCGCGAGCGGGGCCAACGGCAGCGAGACCTTGTCGCCCACGCCGCCGGTGGAGTGCTTGTCGACCTTGGTGCCGGGGATGTCGGAGAGGTTCAGCACCTCGCCGGAGCGGAGCATGCTCTCGGTCCAGGCGCCGAGCTCGGTGGAGTCCATGCCCTTGAAGAACACGGCCATGAGCAGCGCCGACATTTGGTAATCCGGGATTTCACCGAGCGTGTAGGCGCGCATGAAGGCCGCGATGTCGTCGGGCGAGAGGGTCCCGCCGTCGCGCTTGCGCTTGATGAGCTCGTAGGGAGTCATTCCGGAGGGATTAACACGCGAAAGGAGCGAGGGCGACGTTCCGGCTCCGTTGATCATTGTGGCGCCGGAGAAAGCACCCTACGATTTCGCGCGTGGCCACCATGCTCCGTTGCCCGGCGTGCAACCAGGACGTCGGCCCGATCACCGGGCCGACGGGCATGCTCCACTGCCCGCTGTGCAACCTGATCCTCGGCCGGGGAATCTCCGAGTCGGTGGTCGGCCGGGTGGCGATCAAGCGGGTGAGCGCTGCGGAGATGGTGGAGGCGCCGGTCGTCATCGGCACCAACGTCCTCGAGGACAAGCCGTTCCAGGCCGCCAGCGCAGCCCCGGCCAAGCCGCCGGGCGTGAAGTTCGGGCTGGCGCTCATCTCGGAGGACCTGGAGCTGCACCGGCAGCTGATTTCAGACGGGCTCCGCGAGCGCGGGCTCTGTGCGGAGGTGGTGTCGACGGCGCGCGGCGACCGCTTCCTCACCGCGGTGACGGATCACCTGCTGCGGCGCCGGCCGCCGGACCTGTGCATCCTGGATCTCGAGATGCCCGGGCTCTCGGGCTACCACACGGCCCTCGCGCTCCGGTCGATCGAGCGAGCATTCAACGTGCCGCACGCGCCGATACTGTTCTTCAGCGCGCGCATCTGCGACGAGACGTTCAAGCGGGCGATGGAAGAGGTGGGCCACGCCAGCTACTTGAACAAGGGCGGGTCGGCGCCCGGCGAGTTCTTCGGGCGGCTGGAGCAGGTGCTGCGCACTTTCCAGGGCGAGCCCGCGCTCGACGAGCCGAAAGTCTGAGCGGCTTCAGTTCTTGTCGATCTCGTTCTTCACGAAGAGCGCGCCCTCGACGACGATCGTCTCGCCGTCCTTGAGCCCCTCGAGCACGCGCACCTGGCCCTCGTGCTCCGGGCCCACTTCCACGTCGCGCGCGCGATAGGTCCCGCGGCCGTCGGCCACGATCACCCGGTTGCGCTCGCCATCGGAGATGAGCGCCGACGCCGGGATCGACACCTGCGGTGTCCCCGCCCGCGCCGTCAGCGACACGCGCGCGAACATCTCCGGCTTGAGCCGGCCGTCCGGGTTGGGCACGCCGATGCGGACCTTCACCGTGCGCGTCTGCGGGTCCACGACCTCGCCCACGTGCTGCACGGTGCCCTTCCACACGTCGGCCGGATAGGCGGCCACGCGGACCTCGGCGGTGTCGCCTTCCTTCACCCGCGCCAGATCGCGCTCGAACACATCGGCAAGCACCCAGAGCGTGCGCAGGTCGGCCACGGTGAGCAGCGGCGTGCCCGAGTCGGAGCGGACTTCAGAGCCAGGCAAGATGTCGCGGGTGCAGATGATGCCGTCGATGGGCGAGCGAAGTACAAAGGTCGAACCGAAGTCCTTCTCGTTCACGCCCAGAATCTGCAGCCGGCCCTTGGTGCGCTCCACGTTGCTCTTGGCCTTCACCTCGTCGTTCTCGGCGTTCTGCAGATCGCGCTGGGAGATGGCCTGCTCGCCGAAGAGCCGCTTGGCGCGCTCCAGCTCCCGCTCGGCCACCTGCAAGTCGGCGTTGGCCTGGATGGCCTCGGCGCGGGCGGCCTCCACATCCGGGCTGGCGATGGTGAGCAGCGGCTGGCCCTTCTTGACCTTGTCGCCGAGCTGCACGTTGAGCTGCTGCACGCGTCCCGACACGGGCGAGCCCACGCGCGAGGTCACGTCCTCGTTGAAGCTGACCTTGCCCGTGGCCGCGGCCGACTCCGTCTCCATCGCGGCCTTCACCTGGGCCGTCTTCACGAAGCCCATCTTCGGCGAGGCGGGATCGAGCTGGAGCGACGGCGACTCCGGCGCTTCAGCCGCGGCCTGCGAGCAGGCGGCGCTCGCGAACGCGAGCACGGCGAAGAGAATTCGCTTCATGGCGTGGTGCCTCCTTCGCCCTCGGCGCGCTGGAGCTCCAGCACGCTGGCGCCGCGCTCGAGCAGCGCGTCCACGTAGCTGGCGCGCGTCTCGAGGTAGGTGCGCTGGGCCTCCAGGAACTCGAGCAGCGAGGCCTTGCCCTCGCGGAAGCTGCGCTCGGCGACGAAGAGCGCCTTGTCCGCGCGGCCGAGGTAGTCGTTCTCCAGGTCGTCGACGGCGGTGCTCGCCGACGCCAGGTGACCCAGCGCCAGCCGCACTTCGCGCTCGGCGTCGGCGCGGCCGCGCTCGTTGGCGAGCTTGCTGCGGTCCACCTCGAGCTCGGCCTTCTGGATCTCGCCCTGGTTGCGGTTGAAGACGGGCAGGGCGACGGTCGCCGTCGCGCCAATGGTCGACACCGCACCGCTGGGGTTGGTCGAAGGCGAGTACGCGTAGGCCACGCCGAGATTCACGTCGGGAACGGCCTGCGACCTGGCGAGCTCGAGGTCCTTCTCGGCCTTGTCCTGCGCGGCCTGGAGCGCGGCGAGGTCCGGACGATTGCCCAGCGCCTTCTTCACCAGCGCGTCGACATCCGCCGGCAGCGGCTCCTTGGGGAAGCTGCCGTCCACGCGGTCCTCGTCGGGCTTGCCGGGGATGCCCACCAGGCGGAAGAGCTCGGCGCGCGCCTCCACCGCGGCGCGCGCGCTCTCGCGGGCGTCCTGGGTGTAGCGCTGCTTCTCCAGCTCTATCTTGTTCACGTCGGCTCCGGCGTCTTCGCCGGCCTCGAAGCGGGCCTTCACCAGCCTCACGCTATCCAAGTACCGGGCCAGCGATTCCGTGGCGATGCGTTGCCGCTCCTCCGCCCAAAGGGCCTGTAGGAAGGCCTTTTGAATGTCGAAGTGGCTGGTGCGCTGCGTATCTCGCACCGTGGCGTCACTCGCCGACACGCCGGCCTCGGCGCTCGCCTGCCGCTTGCCGCGCTTGCCTCCCAGCTCGATGTCTTCCGAGATGCCCGCGCCGTAGACCAGAAGCTGGCTGCTCAAGTCCTGCCGCGAACCGAAGAACGGAAGATTGGAGAAGCCCAACTGCAGCTGCGGATTGGGGATCAGCCCGGCCGTGACCCAGTCGGCGCGGGCCTCGCCGGCCTTCAGCTTCGCGTCGCGGACGTCGGGCTGGTGGCTGTCCGCCTCGTTCAGGATCTCGGGCAGGGTCCAGGTGCGCCCGCCAGGTCCAGGCGCGGGCACCGGCCCGACGGCACCCACACCCGCTTGGGGCGGTGGGGAAGCGGCCGGGCCTCCGGCTGCCGCAGTCAACGCTGCGAGGAGCATCCAGGTGGGCATGGGGAGAAAGGGATCGGGAGCAAACTTCAGTGAGTCGGCTCCAAGAAGCTTTTAGGCCTTGGTCCAGCGGGTGATGTCGATGGCGTAGTCGGTGATCTTCTTCATCACCGTGGGGTAGCTGACCCCCATCAGGCGGGCGACCTGCGAGCGGTTGCCGTTGGCGTGCTCCAGGAGCCGGCAGATGTAGTCGCGCTCGAGCTCGTCGAGCGTGGGCGGGCGGCCCTTCTCGGAGAGCGTGCGGCCGAGCGTGTCGCCGGCCCAGCTCGCGGGGAGCTGGCTCTTGGTGGGCGAGCCAAGCAGCAGCGACTCGGCGGCCAGCTTCTCGTTCGTCTCGAGGATCACCGCGCGCTCGATGGCGTTGCGCAGCTCGCGGATGTTGCCCGGGAACGGGTAGGCGAGCAGCGCGGCCTCCGCCTCGGGCGAGAGCCCGGTGATCTGCTTGCCCATCTTGGCGCAGAACTCCTGCAAGAAGATGCGCGCCAGCGGGAGCACGTCCTCGCGGCGCTCGCGCAGGGGCGGCAGCCGCAGGCGGAAGACGTCGAGCCGGTGGTACAGGTCGAGCCGGAAGGCGTTCTTCTCCACCTCGCGGGCCAGGTCGCGGTTCGTCGCGGCGATGAAGCGCACGTCGACCTTCTGGTCGCGCGTGGACCCCACGCGGCGGAAGGTGCTCGTCTCCAGCACGCGCAGCAGCTTGGCCTGGATGCCCAGCGGCATCTCGCCGATCTCGTCGAGGAAGAGCGTGCCGCCATCGGCCGCTTCGAGCAGGCCGCGCTTGTCGCCCTTGGCGTCGGTGAAGGCGCCCTTCACGTGGCCGAAGAGCTCGCTCTCCATGAGCTGCTCGGGGATGGAGGCGCAGTTGAGCTCCACGAACGGCTGCTCGGCGCGGCTGGGCGTGCGGTGGTGGATGAGGTGGGCCACGACCTCCTTGCCCGCGCCGCTCTCGCCCTCGATGAGCACCGTCGTCGACGGCGCCTGGGCCACCTTGTCCACCATCGAGAGCACCTGCTTCATGGCGCTGGAGTGGCCCAGGTGCAGGCCCTTGGTCAGTCGACGCGCCGCCTCGCCCTGCAGCGCCTGCACCGCGCGACGCAGCCGCTTGGCCTCCAGCGCCTTCTGCACCGTGACCACCAGCTCCGGCAGCTGCAGGGGCTTGGTGAGGTAGTCGTAGGCGCCGGCCTTGAGGGCCTGCACCGCGTTGTCCACGTCGGCGTAGGCGGTGGCCATGATCACGATGGGCTCGCCGCGGTCCGTGGTGGACTCGGTCTTCATCCGCTGAAGCAGCTGCAGCCCGTCGATGTCCGGGAGGTTCCGGTCGAGGATGACCACGTCCGGCTGGGCCTCGTCGAAGCGGGTGAGGGCCTGGCGGCCGCTGGCGGCGTCGAGGACCTCGTAGCCTTCGGCTTGTAGAGCAGTCGTGCAGACCAACCGAAAGGTCTTTTCATCATCGACGACGAGGATGCGCTGGCTCATGGCAACAGATCTCGGGGTGAGAGGGGCAGAAACAGCACCAACCGCGCGCCCTGGGGCTGGTTGGGGACGAAGGAGAGACGGCCGCCGTGCGCCTCGGCGATGCGCCGGCCGATGGACAGGCCCAGGCCGGTGCCGGTTCGCTTGGTGGTGAAGAAGGGCTCGAACATGTGCGCGGCGACTTCCCCAGCAATGCCCGGGCCAGAGTCCGCGATCTCCAGCTCGACCCCCTCCGGAACCACCCTGCCGAGCACCTGGACCTGCCCGCGTGGGGCGGGCTCATCCAGCTGGGGCTCGACCGCTTCCACGGCATTCTTCAACAGGTTGATGAGCACGCCCTGAACCTTGAGGCCGTCGCAGGTGACCGCAGGCATGGCCGTGGGCCACGAGACTTCAACGGACACCCCCGAGGCGTCGATGCGATCTCGGAGCACGGCCACGGCGCGATCGATCAAGGGCCGCAGGTCCTGGGGCGAGCGGTGCAGCTGGGGCTGGCCCCCGAAGAGGTTCAGGTTGTCGGTGGTGTCGCGCAGGCGCTCGACCTCGGAGCGCACCTGCTCGCGGACCGCGGCCTGGGCGTTCTCGGGGACCTTGCCCTGCAGCAGGAGCTCGGTGGCCGTCCCCAGGCCGTTGAGGGCGTTCTTGAGCTCGTGGGCGATGGCGGCGGCGGTCTTGCCCATCGCGGCGTAGCGGCCCTGCTCCACCAGCAGCGCCTGCGCCTTCTCCAGGGCGGCGGTGCGCTCCTTCACCCGCGCGTCGAGCGTGGCGGTCATCGAATAGAACGCGCGCTCCAGGTCGCCCAGCTCGCCGCCGCGGCTCGGCGGAGGCACACCCTCGAAGCGGCCCTGCTCCACCGAGCGCGCGGTCTGCGCCAGCGCGACGAGCGGCCGGGCGATGGTGCCCGAGGTGAGCACGCCCAGGATGATCGCGAAGAGCAGGCCGGCGCCGAGGAGCAGCGCCAGCTGGCGGAGCTCGGGGTCCAGCGCGTCGTCGAGTTCGTCGGCGGCCTGGCGGGTCATCAGCACCCAGCCCATGTTGGGCAGCGGCACCGCCGTCACCAGCCAGCGGCGGCCCTTGGCGTCCTCGCCCCAGTCGGAGACGGTGCTGCCGCCCAACGCCGCCGCCACCGCCTTGCCGCGGATGGGCAGGTCGAGCGACTCCGGCGCGCCGCGGGTGACGACCACCTTGCCCGAGCGGTCGATGAGCGCCGCGGTGCCGCTCTGACCCAGGTCCACCGAGAGGCGCTCGCTCCAGCGCGACGCGGCCGCAGGGTCGAGCGTCGAGGTGAGACAGCCCGCGAACTTGCCGTCGCCGTGCCAGATGGGGACCACCAGGCGCGCGCGGGTGGTGTGGCCCTGCACGTCGGCATCCTCGGTGACGAAGGAGGTGGAGCTCTTGCTGGCCTCGAGGAACCAGCCCGAGTCCCGGACGCTGTGCGCGGGAGGCGGCGGCGGCTCGGTCCACTGCACGGTGCCGTCGGGGGCCACGGCGCTCGTCTCCAGGGTGAAGTAGCGCGGCAGCGAGCGCGCGTGGCGGAGCACGGCCTTCTCCGGCTCGGCGTTCTCGTCGGTGAGGTCGAGCTCCGAGAGGCTGGCAAGGTGGCGCAGGCGCTCCACCTCTTCGCCGACCTCGGCGGAGATGGCGTTGGCGCGGTTCTCGGCCAGGAGCGACTGCTCGCGCTGCACGCGCTTGAAGGCGTCGCGGTACGAGGTGGTGATGAGCGACGCACCCGTGGCACCCACGCCAAGCAGCGCGGCCAGGGTGAAGCCGAAGGTGAGCTGAGTCCGAAGAGTCACGGCGGCAACACTAGAGCACAGCGCCCGGTCGTTCGGGCGGTCGCTCACGCCGTCGCAAGAAGCGCACCAACGAAACGAAAGAGCGGCGCTAGAGCTTCCCCGCAGCGGCGAGGACGGCCTCGGCGAGCACGCGCAGCTCGCGCAGGCCGTGGATGCAGGCGCCCGGCTGGTGGAACGCCTGGTCCACGCGCTGGCCGACGGCGTCGAGCGTGAGCGGACAACCCTCGAGCGCGCGCTCCAGCTCGCGCATCACGAAGCTGGGCGCGATGAAGTCGCCGCGGAGCCGCGCCCGCTGCACGCGCTCGCCGTCGTGCTGCACGAGCGCTTCCGCGAAGCCGATGGGGATGTCGGCCACGCCAGAATCGGAGAAGCCTTCCTCGTGCTCATCCACCGGCGGCTCGAGCTCGGCGCTCACGCTGGGTAGGTCCACGCGTTCGAGCTGCGCGCTGTGGACTTCCGCGTAGCCCGCGGCGATGGCTTCCGCGAGCGCGTCGCAGGTGATCGGCATTCCCGCGAGCGCGCTCAGCGTCGAGTGGGGCGGGCCGGCGACGCGCGGATCCAAGTGCGGCAGGTACGCGTTCAGGCCTGCGTCGAGCTCGAGCGGCCGATCGAGTGCGATGAGCGCCTCGAAGATCGCCGCGCGCGTGCCGTTGTCCTGGCCGATGACCGCCAGCTGCTGGCCTCGCGCAGACACGAAGTCGCGTCCGAAGTAGTGCGCGCCCTCGGGGGCGCCCGCGCGCGTGAGCCCCGCGAGCAGCCCGCGCACGTAGCGGTTGAGCACCTTCGACGGCGCCAGCGGCTGTGAGAGCAGCGCGCCCATCTCCGGCAGCGCGAGCAGCACGCCCACGGTGCCCTCGCCGATGTGCAGTGCGCGCCCGCCGCTGTTCCGACGCAGCACCGGCAGGTTCGTCGGCGCGAGCGCGTTGGAGCGGCGCTGAAAGCGGCCCAGGCAGATCGCGTCCTGCGTGAGCCCGGCGATGAGCAGCAGCGGCGCATCAGGCGGGTTCGCGAGCAGCCCAGCGCCGAGCCCGACGAACTTCGAGGGCGGGCAAGCGGGAAGGGTGGCGACCCGAAGGACGCTCAGAGGTCGACCTTCTTCTCCGAGTGCTCCTTGCCGTCGAAGCGCATCATCATGCCCTTGCCCTCGACCTTGGTCACGAGGTTTACCGGCCGCCGCCAGAGCGAGGCCATGTTCACCAGCGTGTCGCGGGCGTCGTCCATCTTGAGATCGATGCCCTCATACTTATGACCCAGGAGCAGCTCGCTGCGGTTCTCGAAGTTTCCGTCGACGACTTCGATGTTCGGCTGGCCGAAGTTGGTGAGCTGGTGCAGGAGCTTCTCTTTAATCTTTTTGAACTCGCGGTCGATGATCTCGTAGGCCTGCCGCTTGTCGTTGTAGCCAAAGACGAAGAGCTCCTGGTCCTTGCAGAACTCGGGCGTGAGGAACTCGTCGATGAACGTCACGTCGTTGTAGTGACGGCGAACTTCGAAGATCTTCTCGCGGCCAAGCCCGAGCTTGCGATCCCAGCTCAGGCGCTCGCGCATGTCGTCGCACTCTTCGTACTCTTTACCGAAGCGGCCCTTGTTCCAGCGATCTTCGATGTGACGATAGAGCTCGATGCCGAGCTTGTAGGGATTGAGCGACTGTCCGCCGCCGCCGAGCGTGCCCGAGTGGTGGTCGGCGTAGTCGATCACCTCCGCGTCGGTGAGCGCGCGCGTGGTCATGATCTTCGAGTGCCAGTATGAAGCCCAGCCCTCGTTCATGATCTTCGTCTGGCCCTGGGGCGCGAAGTAGTAGGCCTCGTCGCGCACGATGCCGAGGATATCGGCCTCCCACTGCTCCAGCGGCGCGTTCTCGAGGAGGAAGAGCAGCACGTCGCGCTGCGGGTGCTCGGGGAACTTCTTGGCCCGCTGCATCTCGTCGTCGCGCTTCTTGCGCTGCTCTTCGATGAACTCCTTGGGGTTCACGAAGCCGCGCATGTACTCGCGCTCGACCTTGAAGCCGGTCACCTCGGGCTGCTTGAACTGCTCCTCGCGCGACGCGTGCCGCTTGATGTACGGCGCGTTGCGATCGATGAGGTTCTCGAGCGAGAGACAACGATCGATGAAATCTTCGATGGGCTCCACGCCCAACTTGTCAATCCACCGCCGGACGCGCGTGGCGTGGTTCGCCATCACGTCCATCATCTTGCGGTTGGTGTGGGCGAACATGAAGTTGTTCTTGAAGAAGTCGCAGTGGCCAAAGACGTGGGCCATCACGATCTTCTGATCAACTTCCGCGTTCGCCTCGAGCAGGTATGCGTAGCAAGGGTCATTGTTGATGACCATCTCGTAGATCTTCGAGACGCCGTACTCGTAGCCCTTGCTGAGCTGCTCGTACTCCATGCCGAAGCGCCAGTGCGGATAGCGGTTCGGGAAGCCGCCGTACGCGGCGACCATGTTCACTTCGTCGTAGGTGAGGACCTCAAAGATGGTCTCGAAGAAGTCGAGGCCGTAGTCGCGGGCGTAGCCCTCGATCTCTTCCTTCAAGGCCTGGAGCCGCGGCGGCAGGGTGCTGGCCATCTACTTGCCCTTCCCGAGGAAGTCTTTAATCGAGGTGTAGATGCCTTCTTTGTCGGCGATCTCGCTGAGGGCCATCTTCTCGCTGTCGCCCATGCTCTCGCGCAGATCCTTGATGAACTGGCCCGAGCCGTACGGGCTCTCCACCTGGCCGTAACAGAAGAGGTTCGAGGCCGGCATGATGTGGTTCTTCAAGAGATCGATGCACAAGCGCGTGTCGTCGGCGCTCCAGTTGTCGCCGTCGGAGAAGTGCATCGGGTAGATGTTCCAGCTCGACGAGTCGTAGTCGGCGTCGAGGATTTCCTTACACAGTTTGTAGGCGGAGCTGATCATCGTGCCGCCCGACTCACGCGTGTGGAAGAACGTCTCGCGGTCCACCTCGCGCGCGACGGCGTCGTGGATCACGTAGCGCGTCTCGAGGCCCTTGTAGTTGTGGCGCAGCCAGGTGTCGATCCAGAAGCTCTCGATGCGGACGATTTCTTTCTGCTCGTCGCCCATCGAGCCGGAGACGTCCATCATGTAGATGATGACGGCGTTGGTCTCGGGGAGCGGCGTCTCCTTCCAGGTGCGGTACCGCTTGTCCTGCTTCACCGGGATGATCACCGGGTTGGCAGGATTGTAGGTACCCGTGGCGATCTGGCGCCGAAGGGCCTGCTTATAAGTACGCTTGAAGTGTCGCAGCGACTCGCTGCCGGTGGTGTTCACGCCGGTGTAGCGAATCTTGGTGCTGACGATCTTCTCTTTGCCCTTCGGCTCGATGCGCGGGAGCTGGAGCTCCTCGCCGAGGATCTCCGCGAGATCCTCGAGGCCCACGTCCACCTCGAGGGTGTGCTGGCCTTCGCCTTCGCCGGCCTGGCCGGTGCCGTCTCCGGGCTGGCCCGGGCCGAGCTGCTGGCCAATGTCGCCAGGGCCCTGCCCGACGCCGCCCTGCTGCTTCGCGCCGAACTTGAAGTGCGGGATGTCGATGGTCGGCAAGGGGATCGTGACCAGATCCTTGCCCTTCTTGCCGACCATCTCTCCCTTTTGAATGTACTTCTTGAGGTTCTGCTTGATCTTCCCGCGGACGATCTGCTTGAAGCGCGAGTGGTCCTGTTTGATCTTCAAGCTCATGAGTGTCTCGGGATACCGACTGCCGAATTACTCCTTGGCGTCGCCGCGCGCGAAGATGGACGCAACGAAGTTCAAGACGTCCGTCGAGCAGATCTCGCAGTAGCCGTAGTTCTTGACCATGCGCTGCTTGACCAGGTCGATCTTCTCCTGGGTCTCCTTGTCCACCACGCTGGAGACGAGGTTCTTGAGCTTGATGCTGTCCTTCTGGTCCTCGAAGAGCTTCAGCTCCAGCGCTTTGTGCAGGCGCTCGTTGGTGCGGTAGTTGAAGGTCTTGCCTTCGATGGCGAGGGCGCCGATGTAATTCATGATCTCGCGGCGGAAGTCGTCCTTGCGGCTCTCGGGGATGTCGATCTTCTCCTCGATGGAGCGCATGAGCCGCTCGTCGGGCTCCTCGTACTGGCCGGTGTACTTGTTACGCACCTTCTCCTTCTGCGTGTACGCCTTGATGTTGTCGATGTAGTTGCCGCACAGCTTGGCAATCGCATCTTCATCGGCGCTGATGGCGCGCTGGACCTCGTTCTTGACGATGTCCTCGTACTCCTGCTTCACGGTGCTGAGCAGCTCGCGGAAGCGCTTGCGCTGCTCCTCGCTGGAGATCAGCGAGTGCTGGCGCAGGCCGCTCTCGAGCTCGTTGAGCACCATGAACGGGTTGACGCAGCCCTCGCCCTTGTCGCTCACCAGGGCATTCGAGATCTTGTCCTGGATGTAGCGGGGCGAGATGCCCTCGAGGCCTTCACGGTTGGCCTCCTTGCGGAGCTCTTTGATGTTGTCTTCCGTGAAGTTGGGGAGCGTCTTGCCGTTATACAGTTTGAGCTTCTGGAGAATGGTGAGGTTGTGCTTCTTGGGCTCCTCGAGCCGGGTGAGCACGCCCCACATCGCGGCCATCTCCAAAGTATGAGGCGCGATGTGCTTCCCGCGGATCTTCTCCGCGTTGTAGTCCTTCTCGTAGATCTTCACTTCCTCGGCGAGCTTGGTGATGTACGGGATGTCGATCTTCACCGTACGGTCGCGAAGCGCTTCCATGAACTCGTTGTTCTGGAGCTTCTTGTACTCGGGCTCGTTGGTGTGACCGATGATCACTTCATCGATGTCGGTCTGGGGGAACTTCTTGGGCTTGATCTTGTGCTCCTGCGAGGCGCCGAGCAGGTCGTACAAGAAGGCCACGTCGAGCTTGAGCACCTCCACGAACTCGATCACGCCGCGGTTGGCGATGTTGAACTCGCCGTCGAAGTTGAAGGCGCGGGGATCGGAGTCGGAGCCGTACTCGGCGATCTTGCGATAGTTGATATCGCCGGTGAGCTCGGTGGAGTCCTGGTTCTTTTCATCCTTGGGCTGGAAGGTGCCGATGCCCACGCGGTCCTTCTCGCTGAGGATCAGGCGACGCACCTTGATGTGCGAGATGACCTTGGAGAAGTCGCCCTTGTACTCGGCCATCTTCTCCTTGAAGACGTAGCGGCACGCGGGGCAGAGCTCGCCGGTCACCGGAATTCGATAGCCGCTCTCGGGCGGGCAGATCTCGGAGAAGACCTTCTGGCGCCAGTCGGCGGGGATGAGGAGGAGGGGATCCTCGTTCATCGGGCAGGGCATGAACTCGTGGACGGTGGTGCCGTCGTCGCGCTTGCGATCGAGCTCCCAGGTGAAGGTGTAGACCGCGCCCTCGCTGGTCTTGGAGTAGTACTCCATGCCCTTCTTGAGCAGGCGGGCGATGGTGGACTTCGAGGAGCCCACCGGCCCGTGGAGCAGGATCACGCGGCGCTCGGTGCCGTAGCCCTGGGCGGCGCTCTTGAAGACGTTCACCAGCTTCATCAGCGGCACGTCGAGGCCGTAGATGGCGTCCTTGCCGCCGAACTTCTCGTCGTGGAAGAAGTGGTAGCGCACCAGCTTCTTCTTGTTGTCGATGTACTCGGTCTTCCCGTGCGAGAGGACCATGTCGTAGATGCGCTGGAAGGCCGTGCGCGTGACCTTCGGGTTCTCGCGCACGAGCTTCAGGTACTCCTCGAACGAGCCCTCCCAGTGCTGCTCCTGGTAGGCCTTGTGGTCCTGCATGGCGGCGATTCGCGCCAGCATGTTTTCGCCTTCCCGCATTTCCCTCATGGATTCATCCTCTCGCGCTGCTGTGTCTGAAAAGGGTTGCCTGCCGCCTGCACCAAGGTGCCTGCGAAAACCTTTACCTGCCCCCGAAATTCCGATGGTTGGCAGGAGTGGAAAGAGCTCGCGCCGACCGCGGGGACCCGGTTGCGGGCTGAAACCGCATGGACGTCTGGCCGGGGAGTGCGCGGTGACTGGAACGATCCTAGGCAGAGGCTCACCGGAGCCGCAACCGCACTCGATCGAGGGCTGGCTTGCCTGAAACCTCCCGTGTTGGCGCGGAGATGAGGGGCGCCGAGGAGGCGTTGGCAAGCGGGCGATCGAGGGTCCGGGGGGTTCCGCCGGCTGGGCGGGGAGGCCACCTTCCAGGGGCGAGGTGTGCCTTGGGCTATCGAATTGCGTCGGCGGCGCTGGGCGTGTGGCTGGCCATGTCCATCTACCTGGTGCCAGAGCCGCCGGGGCGCGGGTTCGCGAACCTGTGCATCGGGCTGTTGCTCTTCACCTCGGGGCTCTGCGGCGTGTGGATCCGGAGCCTGCGCTGGTTCGACATGCTGCTGGGGCTGTCGCTGATCTTCGGGTCGGTGGCGCTGGTGTACTCGGGCACGCGCATCGGGCTGCACCAGTTCATCCTCGGGGTGGCGGTGGTGATCCTGGCGACGCCGGGCGGCAGGGATGGGCGGCGGTACCTGGACCACTGGGTCTCGCGCTTCGACCTGGACCCGTACCTCTGGCGCCCGCGCTAGACACCCACCTGACATTTCGCTGGCCAACGGGCCCAGTTGGGGGCTAAGGTGCGCCCCCTTCTGTCCCGGAGGCATCGGATGAAGCGTCTTCTCGTGGCCGCGGTGGTGATCTCGTCGGCGCTCGTGGCCTGCAGCAACGGCAACGACACCACCACCACCCAGGCGGTGCAGCAGGCCGCCATCCTCGACGACAACGGCGTGCTCTCGGCGGTCGTCGCCGGGCAGTACAACATCGCCCAAGTGAGCACCCAGACTAAGCCCATCCTCGCCGACCCCGGCGCGGTGAGCCTGAACACGACGGTCGTCAGCAACGCCAACGCGGCGCTGACCAACCTGGTGGGCAGCACCGACATGAGCCAGGCGCCCTCGGGCGGCTTGCTCTCGAGCCAGAGCCTGAGCCTCCAGTCGAACCAGGTGACCGATGCGCTGAACGACGCGGCCCCCGGCGACGTGGCCGCGGTGCAGGACGACGTCACCTACGCCCAGACGGTGCAGAACCAGACCGGCGCGCTCAAGGATCTCATCGACTTCGCGCTCGACGTGAACAACGACGGCGGCGCGAAGGTCACCAACGACGCCCTCCGCACCGAGCTGTCGGCCGAGAGCGCCACCCTGGGCGACGACATCAACCAGGCGGCCACGGTGATCGCGGCCCTCACCGTCGACGCGGGCGGCACCACGCCGTAGTTGTCCGAGGCTGTACGTTTTCGCGATCCGCCCCGGGGCAGCCCGCGGCGGATCGTTCATTTTTCGGGGCCTGGCTTGAATCTACCGCCTCGCTGACTATCCTGCGCGCCCCATGGCCATTCCCCAGCGCCGCCCCGAGGGAGCTCCGGAGCCGGTGGTCGCCCACGTCGAGGCGCCCGCGGCCAAGCCTGCGCTCTCCGACGGCCCGGTGTTCGGGCTGCTGATGGGGCTGGCCGTGCTGTTCCGGGCGGCGATCTTTCCTTTCACCCAGAACGTCTACGGCGACGCGGTGGTGCGCACCGAGTTCGCCGAGCGCTGGCTCGCCTCGCCGCACCTCATCACCAGCTTCAAGGACGGCGTCTACCAGTTCGGCCCGCTGCACACCTACGTGATGGCCCTGGCGCTCTGGCTCTGGCACGACCGCGCCGCCGCCGGGCGCATCGCCTCGTTCATCTTCGGCGTGCTGGTGCTCTGGCCCACCTGGCGCGTGGGGCTGCGGCTCTTCGGGCGGCAGGGCGCCATCTGGGCCTGCCTGGCGCTCGGGCTGTGGGGCATGCACGTGCAGATGTCGACCACGGCGGGCTCGGAGGCGCTGGCGCTCTGCCTCTTCGCCTTCGCCATCGACGGCCTGCTCCAGGGGCTCGACGAGGCCCGCTTCGCGCCGCTCGCGCGCGCCGCGCTGTTCCTGAACCTCGGCTGTGCGGTCCGCTACGACCTCTGGATGTACGTGCCGCTCTTCGGGCTGGCCATCGCGCTGCACGGCAAGGACCGCGTCGCCTGGGTCACGCGCGCGGTGATGTTCACCGGCCTGGCGGTGGTCTTCCCCCTGCTGTGGATGGAGGGCAACGAGAAGGCGATGGGCGACCCGCTGTACCCGGTGCACTACATCGACGAGTTCCACAGGCGCTGGACCCAGGACGGCGTGGCCTGGCTCGGCGCCACGCGCTTCCGGCTCTGGGGCCTGGTGTTCTGGCCGGGGACGCTGCTGCTCACGGCATCGCCGCTGTTCGGCCTGTTCTCGCTGGCGGGCGTGGTGGCGTCGGCGGTGCGGAAGCATCACCGGATGCTGCTCCTCTTCGTCGCGGTGCCCACCGCCTACTTCACCGCGCGCACGCTGATGCTGACCTTCTCGCCGCTGGCGCGCTTCACCGTGACCCAGCTCTGGCTCTGCCTCTTCTTCGCCTACCCGGGCATCAAGCTCGTGACCGACCGCGTGCCGCGCTGGGCCGGCCGCGCGCTCATCGGCCTGGTGGTGGCGGTGATGGTGCTGACGCCGGCGGCGATCGCGAAGGCGAGCTACGAGGTGGACGACGGCTGGGGCAACAGCCTCAAGCCGGTGAGCCCGGTGACCACCATGCCCCGCGACCAGATGGAAGTGGCGCACTGGCTCCGCGACAACGTGCCCGCGGCCGACGGCCTGCTCCTCGACTACGACGACGCCTACACCGACGTGGGCGTGGCCTTCTTCTCCAACCTGCCCGAGGAGCGCATGGTGCGGCTGCGCTGGGAGACGGAGGGCGACGACGTCCAGGCGCGCGTGGACAAGCTGGCGCCGGCCGCGGTGATCCTCTGGAAGGGTGGCAAGCTCTTGCAGCACGCGGGCGTGTCGCGGAAGGGCGACCTGCTCGACGCCTTCGGCCGGCACTACCGGCGCGCGCGCGGCTTCGCCGACGACAAGTTCGAAGTGTTCCGGGCAGAGTAAGAAGTGCGGCAAGCTCTGGGCATGCGACTGCTGGTCCTTGCGCTCGCGGCGATGGTGGCCTCGAGCGCGCGCGCGGATGCGCCGACGGCGACCGCGACCGCTCCCACGCCGACCGTGAAGGTCGATCGCTCCATGGTGGTGCTCGACTTCGCGGCCCAGACGCCCGAGGACGCGCACCGCGCCGAGGCGACGACCACCCTGGTGTCCGCGCGGCTCCAGACCGGGCGCGGCGCCAAGCTCGTGACCAGCGCCGACGTGCGCAACCTGCTGGGCGTGGAGAAGCAGAAGGCGCTCCTCGGCTGCAACGAGGACTCCGCGTGCATCGCCGAGATCGGCGGGGCGCTGGGCGCGCGCTACATCATCAGCGGCTCGGTGGGAAAAGTGGGCAGCCAGCTCCTGCTCAGCGTGGCGGTGACGGACTCGCGCACCGCGCGCTCGGTGCAGCGGCTCGCCCAGACCATCCCCAACGAGGACGCGCTCCCGGCCGCCGCAGCCACCATCGCCGACGGCATCGGCGACGCGGTGGGTCTGGCCAAGGCCGCCGACGAGCCCGCTGCGCCGGCGAGCGACCGCGGCTTCAACCTCGACGTGAAGCTGGGCAACGCGCTGCCGGTGCTCACCGGGGCGCAGCACGAGTCGCTGAAGGCCTTCAACCTGCGGCTGGATCTGGAGCTGGGCTACTTCGTGACCGCGCAGACCTCGCCGTTCCTGGGCGCGAGCGTGGCCCTGGCGCGGAGCAGCACCGGCGAGACGCTGCAGTTCATCCCCGTGCTGCTCGGGGCCAAGCACTACTTCCTGCCCGCGTCGGCCTGGCAGCCCTACGCGGGCGGCGGCGTGGGCCTGGGCTTCCTCGCGGGCAAGCTCACCGGCAACGCGAGCACCAACACCTCGTTCACCATCACCGGCGTGGGCGGCGTGGCGTACCTGCCGTGGCGCCACGTGGGCTTCAACGCGGAGGCGAGCGCGAACCTCTCCGGCCTGAACATCTCCGGCTCGGGCCTGCTCATCGCCTTCAACCTCGACGCCGGCGTGCTCTTCCTCTTCTGAGCGGGCTCGAACCCACCCTGCGGGCATCCGGGGGCGATGCACAGGGGGTCCAACCCCCCCTTGCATCGGTCCGGGAGCGACGCACAGGGGGGCCAACCCCCCCTTGCATCGGTCCGGGAGCGACGCACAGGGGGTCCAAACCCCCCTTGCATCGGTCCGGGAGCGACGCAGAGGGGGGGCGCCCCCCGCCGGCGCTACTTCCCCTTGCTGGCGACGTAGTGCTGCACGGCCTTCTCGTGGCAAGCGGCGTCGGGGCAGAAGGTGTGCCGGCCGGTGCCGTCGGCGACGAAGAAGATGTCGTTGCACTGGATCGGATTCAGCGCCGCCTGGATGGCCGCGGCGCCAGGGTTCGAGATCGGCCCCGCGGGCAGTGCGTCGATCATGTACGTGTTGTACGCGTTGGCGTCCTCGCGCGCGGCCACGAAGCCGTGGAAGGCGAGGTCGCGGTCGAACTTCCCGGTCTTCACGAACATGCCGTAGAGCACCGTGGGATCGGTCTGCAGCTTGATGTGCCGCTTGAGCCGGTTGTGGAAGAGGCAAGAGATGTGGGCGCGCTCGTCGGCGTTGCCGGTCTCCTTCTCCACGATCGACGCCAGGGTCATGATCTGGTGCTGATCCAGCTTCACGTCCGCGCGACGGTGGGCGTTGGCCTTGGCGTACTCCTCGCGCGCGCGGGCGATCATCTTGCCCACCACCTGCTCCTCGGTGACGCCCAGCGGGAACGAGTAGGTGTCCGGGTAGAGGTAGCCCTCGATGCGGTCCGCGGGGATCTTGTGGTCGCTCGCGAATTTCTTGTCGGTGCAGAGCTTGAGCAGCGTGTCGGCGTCGAGGCCGAGGTCGCTCGCGGCCACGGTGGGCATGATCTCGTCGCAGCGCAGGCCCTCGGCGACGGTGAAGTGGTGCAGCTTCACCTCGCCCTTCTCCATCTTGGCCACCACCTGTGCCGGCGTGAGCGGCCCCTGGAACTCGTACTCACCGGCCTTGATCTTCGGTGCGAGCTTTCGCCAGCGCAGCCAGAGGTGGAAGGTGTCCGCGTCGCTGAGGATCTTGGCGCGCGCGAGCAGCTCGCCGGCGCCCACCGGGTCGACACCCTTGGGAATGATCAGCGTCTTGGCGGTGGCGTCGCCGAACGCGGTCTGCTCGAAGGCGTCGACCTTCTTGCCGGTGGCCCAGTACATGTAGCCCGCGGCGCCCGCGCCGAGCACCAGCACGGCCAGGAGGGCGAGGAGCACCTTCTTCATGACGGAGCGTCCTTCTCGCGCGCGGGGCGCGAATCCAGGTAGCCCTGCAGGATGACCTGCGCGGCGAGCTTGTCCACCACCTGCTTGCGCTTCTTGCGAGAGACGTCGGCGGAGATGAGCAGGCGCTGGACTTCCGCCGTCGACAGCCGCTCGTCCCAGAGATCGAACGGAATCCCGAGCGCGGCGCTGGCCCGCTCGGCGAAGGCGCGCGAGGTCTGGGCGCGAGGGCCCTCGGAGCCGTCCATGTTGAGCGGCAGCCCGACCACCAGCTTCTGCACCTCGTACTCTTCGGCGATGGCCTTGAGCTCGGCGAGGTCGTGCGCCCACGAGCGCCGCTCGACGGTGGTCACGCCCTGGGCGGTCAGCCCCAGCTCGTCGCTGACGGCCACGCCCACGGTCTTGTCGCCCACGTCGAGGCCCATCAGCCGCATCGTCGAAGGTTACGACAGGGCCGGGCGCGCGTCAGCGTTCAGGCGAGGGCTCAGTTGAAGACGAACTTCATCAGGTCGTTGTGGAGGACGTAGGCCATCATCAAGAGCAGCATGGCCAGGCCCACCACGTTGGCGATCTCGCGGGCGCGCAGGCTCAGCGGCCGGCGGCGCACCCACTCGAACCCCGCGGAGAGGATGTGGAAGCCGTCGAGCACCGGGACGGGGATGAGGTTCATCACGCCCAGGTTGACGCTGATGGCGGCCATGGCGCCCAGGAAGACGTCCCAGCCCGCCTCGGCGGTCTTGCTGGCGATGTCGAAGAGCATCACCGGGCCGCCGACCGTCTTGGGCGAGACCTGGGTGGTGATGAGCCCGAAGAACGCCTCGGCCACGCCGGTGATCACGTCGGTCACCTGGCGCGTGGCCACGGCGGTGGTCTCGAAGACGTTGCGGTGGATGGGGATGAGCTCGCCTGGCGCGCTGAACGACTCGTGCTGCGCGCCGAAGTAGAGGTGCTGCTCTTCCTTGCCGCGCTCGTTCTCGAGGGTGCGGTTCACCTGGGCCACGTTCACGTGGATCTTCTGTCCGCCGCGGAGCACCAGCAGATCCAGCGGGGCCGTCTTGGCCTCCTCGGCGGCCTTGGTGAGCGTGCTCCAGCTCAGGAGCGGCTTGCCGTTGGCCTCGAGCAGGCGATCGCCGCGGCGCAGGCCGGCCTTTCCCGCGGGCGAGTCGGGCGTGACGTTGGTGATCACCGTCTCGGGCGAGGCGAGGCCGGTGCGCGCCTCGAGCGTGCCGCCCGCGGCGGGTGTCACCGTGACGACGTGCACCACTTCCGTGCTCAGCCCCGTGCCCGGCATGGGCAAGGGCTCGGTGCGCAGGAACTGAACCTCGAAGGGGCCCGTCTGCTTGGCCACGATGCGCTCGAGGTCCGCGAAGACGGTGACCGGCTCGCCGGCGACCTGGGTGATGTGATCGAGCGGCTGGATCCCGGCCTTGCCCGCGGGCGAATCCGGGCCCGCGACAGCCACCACCGACGCGAGCTGCTGCTGGGTCACGCCCAGCACGCCCCGCGGGTTGTCGTGGAGGATGCCCGGGGCCATGCGCTTCTCGGGCACGGCGGTGAGGGTGGCGTGCTTGCCGTCGGGTTTCTCGAGCTCGAGGGTGACCTGCTGGTCCCACTTCGGGCCGATGAGATCGCGCAGCTGGTCGAAGTAGGCCACCGGCTTGCCGTCGACGGCCACGATGCGATCGCCGTCGCGGATGCCTGCGCGGTACGCGGGCGTGTCCGGGTCCACGTGGCCCACGCGCGAGGAGTAGTCGGTGGTCTGGAGATAGGCGACGCCGAAGTAGATGAGGAACGGAAAGATGAGGTTGGTGAAGGGTCCGGCGAGCGCGATGAGGCTGCGCTTCCAGGGCGCCTGCTCGAGGAAGCCGCGGCCCTGGTCTTCGGGGCGCGCCGCTTCGGTCGGGTCGTCGCCGGCCATCTTCACGTAGCCGCCCAGGGGCAGCGCGGCGATCTGGTACTGGGTCTCGCCCTTGGTGAAGCCCAGCAGCCGCGGCCCGAAGCCGATGCTGAAGCGCAGCACCTTCACCCGGAAGAGCTTGGCCATGAG
This sequence comes from Deltaproteobacteria bacterium, assembly GCA_018266075.1. Classification (GTDB taxonomy): domain Bacteria; phylum Myxococcota; class Myxococcia; order Myxococcales; family SZAS-1; genus SZAS-1. The sequence goes on from JAFEBB010000014.1 coordinate 80,513, forward strand.
GAAGTGGCCGAGCTCGTGGATGGTGATGAGCGGTCCGATGAGCAGCAGAAAGTAGGCGATCTTTTGCACGGACATCGGCCATCACAGTAACCGCGCCGAGCAGAGCCGACAACGCAGTGTACGGAAGCGTGCGTCCCGGCCCCGAAGGGGTCAGCCGAAGCGGGTCAGCGCGTAGAACAGGACGTACGGGCCGTTGAACAAGAGCGCGTCCACGCGGTCGAGCAGGCCGCCGTGGCCAGGGATGATCTTGCCCGAGTCCTTCACGCCGTAGGCGCGCTTGAGCATCGACTCGCAGAGGTCGCCGGTCGGCCCGAGGATCGAGCAGGGAATCCCGAGGCCCACCGCGTCCCAGACCTGCAGCTGCGGCAACACGGTCGCGCGCGCCAGGAACACCACGCCGATGGTGAAAACCATCCCGCCGAAGAAACCTTCCCAGGTCTTGTTGGGCGACACGGCCACGTAGAGCTTGTGCTTGCCCAGGAAGCGGCCGGCGAAGTACCCGCCCGTGTCGTTGCCGAAGGTGAGGGCGATGGCGAAGAGCACCCACTCGAAGCCCTGGGGCAGCCCGCGCAACGCGCCCAGCGCGCCGATGCCCAGGCCCGCGTACACGATGCCGAAGAAGGTGAGCGCCGCCTTGGTCGTGGCCTGCTCGAGCGGCCCGGCGACCAGGTAGTAGCCAAAGCAGACGATGAGCAGCGCCATCACGCCCAGGAGCACGAGCGAGAAGGGCACCATCTTGGGCAGGTTCAGCATCGCCACCGGGAGCGCGGCGGCGGCCACCACGCCCAGCCAGCGGATGTGGTCGGCGCCCTTGGTGAGACAGATTCCGTAGAACTCGCTGGCCACCGCGCCGGCCACGAAGGCCATCAGCCCCGCGGTCCAGTTCCCGCCCTTGAAGAGCAGGATCACCACGATCGGCAAGAAGACGATCGCGCTGCCGATGCGCAGGAGCAGGTTTCGGTTCTTCTCGGTCATCAGGACGGCGACGCGAGCTGCTGCGAGGTCTTGCCGAAGCGACGCTCGCGGTTCTGGAACGCGAGCACCGCCTCGAGGAACGCCTTGTCCCGGAAGTCGGGCCAGAGCAGGTCGGTGAAGAACAGCTCCGCGTACGCGAGCTGGAAGAGCAGGAAGTTGGAGATGCGCTGCTCGCCGGACGTGCGCACCACGAGGTCCAGCTCGGGCAGGCCGGCGGTCCAGAGCTCCTTCTCGAGCGCCGCGGCGTCGAGCTGCTTCGGATCCAGCTTGCCCGCGGCGACCTGGGTGGCGAGGTTGCGCGCGGCGCGGGCCAGCTCCTCGCGGCCGCCGTAGCTGAGCGCGAGCGTGAGGGTCATGTGCGGGTTGTTGGCGGTCTCTTTGCGCAGGTTCTCGAGCGGCTCGCGGACGAACTTGGGCAGCTTGTCCAGCTCGCCGATGGCGTTGAGCCGGATGCCGTTGTCCATCAGCTCGTCGCGCTCCTTGAGGAGGTACTCGCGGAGCAGGTCCATCAAGCCGGCGACTTCATCCGCCGGGCGGGCCCAGTTCTGGCTGGAGAAGGCGTAGAGGGTGAGGGCCTTCACGCCGATGCGGCGGGCGGTGCGGGTGACCGCGCGGACGCTCTCGCTGCCCTCTTTGTGTCCGAAGAGCCGCTCGTGGTTGCGCTGCTCGGCCCAGCGGCCGTTGCCGTCCATGATGATGCCCACGTGCCGGGGCAGCGGGGCCTGCGCCACGCGCTGCTGCAGTTCCACGACGTCCGCAGGGAGGCTTTGCTGGACCATGCCCGGCGACCCATAGCACGGAAGGCAACGCTCGGGGGTGCCTCGCGCGGGGCGCGGCTGATCCGCCGTGATCTGGCGAGGCCGGGGCGGGCTCTGTTACTTTGAGGGCGATGGTCGCGCCCAAGAACGCCGGCAAGGACAAGGCTGCCGCCGTGGCGGCCGACCGCCTCCAGGCGGCCGAAGAGACCCAGAAGCAGCTCGAGGAGTACGAGGCCGAGGTCGCCGAGCTCAAGGCCAAGCACGACCAGTACTTCCTCGGCTTGGAGCGGCTCGAGCCCATCAAGGAGCGCGAGTCGCTCAAGAAGCGGCTCAACGCGCTGCGCACCAGCCACATCCGCAACACCGGCCTCAAGTTCAAGGCCCAGAGCCTCTGGCAGAAGTTCCTCTCCTACGAGCGCATGTGGATGCGCATCGCCCGCGAGATCGAGGAGGGCACGTACAGCCGCGATCTCTTCAAGGCGCGCATGCGCGGGGAGAAGCGCGCCAAGAAGGAAGAGAAGCGCGACCAGGCCGAGGCCCAGGAGAACAACGAGATCAACGAGCAGGAGCTCCTCGCCGGCGGCGATCTGGAGAGCGCGCTGGCCGAGGCTGCGAGCTCCGTCGACAAGGCCAAGGCGCGCGAGCCCAAGACCGATCCCCACCTGCAAGCAGCCAAGGCCGCCGAGCCCGAGCTGGTGCGTCCGCTCGGCAGCGACGAGCTCATCCGCCCCAAGAGCGCCGCGGTCGCGCCGCAGCCACCGCCGCCGCCGATCTCGAGCAAGGTCTCGGGCGCGTTCCCCAAGCTGCCGCCGCCCCCGCCGCCCGAGGCCGCGCCCAAGCCGGTCACGGACCCGCAGTCCGCGCGGCCGCCGCCGCCTCCTCCTCCGCCCTCGAGCAAGACGTCGGGCAGCTTTGGCAAGCTGCCGCCGCCTTCGTCGCCGCCTCCCGGCGCGCCGACCAAGACCACGGGGAGCTTCCCGAAGCTGGGCGCCACGCCGCCGCCTCCGCCGCCGCAGCCGGGCGGGCTGCCGTCGAGCAAGACCTCGGGCAGCTTCCCCAGGATGCCGCCTCCGCCGCCGGCGGAAGCGGGGGCCAAGCCGGTGTCGAACCCCGCCGCGGTGCGACCTGCGCCGCCTCCTCCGCCCGCTGCTGCGGGTGCGAAGACGGGCCCCGCGGTGGCGCGTCCGCCGCCTCCGCCGCCCGGCGCGCGCCCGGGTGGCGCAGGTGGCGCGCTCCCCGACGACAAGATGCGCGCCATCTACAACGCGTACATGGCGGCGAAGAAGCAGTGCAAGGAGTCCACGGACGGCATCACCTACGAGTCGGTCTCCAAGACCATCAACACGCAGATGCCGGAAGTGATGAAGCAGCACAACGCCAAGGCCGTCGACTTCAAGGTCGTGATCAAGAACGGCAAGGCGACGCTGAAGGCCGTGCCGCGCACGTAGCCCGCGCGGCCTCTGGGCCCTCACTCGATTTGTGCGGAGCGCTCAGCGGTCTTCGTCGTCGAAGTCGGCTTCGTCTTCGTCGTCGTCGTCTTCATCGCCGTCGTCGTCATCGTCGTCGAGGTCTTCGTCCTCGTCCTCGTCGAGATCCTCGTCGGCGTCCTCGTCCTCGTCTTCATCCGCCTCGGCGCCCGGAAGCTCGTCGCTCTCGATGGCCAGCGACACCAGGAACTTCTTCGAGAGGTTGCCGGTCTGGGCAATCATCTCCGAGAGCGCGTTGGTGAAGTCGTCGGCGAGGTCCTGCGGCGCCTTGGCGTTGCAGTTGGGGCAGTGCAGCTTCTCCTCGCCGTCGATCAGCTCCTGGACGTCGAGCTCGAAGCTCCCCTCGCACTTCTGGCAGGTGAGGTCGATGGTCATGGGTGTGCGGCCCTCCCGCAATCGGGCGTTGATTAGAGCCCGCCTTGCCGCCTGTCAACGAAAGCCGGCAGGCAACGGGTCTACCGGAGCCCGAAAACCCCGCCGGCCTTCCAGCCGCGCAAGCAGCGTCGCCGGGAGGTCGGGTTTTCGGGTGGGCTTCAATCGTTCCCGAAGAGCTCTTTGACCTTGCTGAGGAACGAGCGGCTCTGGGGGTGGCTCTCCTCGCCGGAGAGCTGGGCGAACTTCTCGAGCAGCTCGCGCTGCTCCTTGGAGAGCGAGCTGGGCGTCTCGACGACGACGCGCACGTGCTGGTCGCCGCGGCCGTAGCCGCCGAGCTGGGGCACGCCCTTGCCCTTGAGCCGCAGCACCGTCCCCGACTGCGTGCCCGCAGGGATCTTGAGCTTCACCTTGCCGTCGAGGGTGGGCACGTCGAGCTGGGCGCCGAGCGCGGCCTGGACGAAGGAGATGGGCACCTCGCACCAGATGTCCGAGTCCTCGCGCGAGAAGATGGGGTGCTCGCGCACGTGCAGGGTGACGTAGAGGTCGCCGTTGGGGCCGCCGTTCTCGCCGGGCTCGCCCTCGCCGGTGAGCTTGAGCCGCGTGCCTGCGTCCACGCCGGGCGGGACCTTGACGGTGAGCGTGGTCTCGCTCTCGACGGCGCCGCGGCCCTTGCAGGTGGTGCACGGGTCGGTGATCACCCGGCCGGAGCCGCCGCAGTGCGAGCACGGCCGGGCGATGGAGAAGAAGCCCTGGGTGAGGCGGATCTCGCCGGAGCCGCGGCACGTGGGGCACGTCTTCGGGGTGGAGCCGGGCTTGGCGCCCTGGCCGCTGCAGGCCTCGCAGCGCTTGGGCTTCTTGAGCGAGATCTGCGCGTCGCAGCCGAAGGCGGCCTCTTCGAAGCTCACCTCGAGGTTGAAGCGCAGGTCGGCGCCGCGGCCGCGCTGGCTGCGCCGCCGGCCCTGGCCGCCGAACATCTCGCCGAAGAGGTCGCCGAAGATGTCGTTGATCGACGCGCCGCCAAAGGGATTGCCGCCGAAGCCCTCGAACGGGTTCTTCGAGTGGCCGAACTGGTCGTAGCGCGCGCGCTTCTCCGGATCGGACAGGACCTCGTAGGCCTCGGAGGCCTCCTTGAACTTGTCTTCCGACTCTTTGTCGCCGGGGTTCTTGTCGGGATGGAACTTGAGGGCGAGCTTGCGGTACGCGCTCTTGAGCTCGGTGGGGTCGGCGTTCCGTTCGACGCCCAGGACCTCGTAGTAGTCGCGCTTGTCCACGCTTCGCTCCGCCTCGGCAGCCTTGGGAGCGCAACATAACGCAGGGTTTCGACTTGGCAATCGGCGTTCGGGAGGACGCGGACGAGGCCAGATCGAGGAGCTCTCGGGCGAAAGGCGAGCGGTGGAGCGGACGTGCAGCGGCGTGGCTAGCGAGCCAGCCGAATCCCGCTGAACTGAAACCGGGTCTCCGGAGGCCAGAAGTTGCGATACGTCGGACGCAGGTGCGTTCGCGGCGTGGCGCACGAGCCGCCGCGCAAAACAAATTGGTTACACATGAACTTGCCGTTGTACTCGCCGAGCGCGCCGTCCTCCGGTCGGTAGCCCGGGTAGGGCGCGAACGGCGAGGACGTCCACTCCCACACGTCGCCAAAGAGCGCCGCCGGCTCGCCCTCGCTCGACGGCCCCGGGTGCAGCCGGCCCGACTCGAGCGTGTTCCCCGCAACCGCCGCGCCGGTGCTCGCCGTCTCCCACTCTTGCTCCGTGGGAAGCCGCGCGCCCGCCCAGCGCGCGAAGGCGAGCGCTTCGTAGAGGCTCACGTGGCACACTGGCTCGCTCGGGTCGACGGGCTTCATCCCGTTCAGCGTGAACACCTGCCAGCCGCCGTCGGCGCGCTCCCAGTAGAGCGGCGCCTCCCAGTTCTCGGCGCGCGCCAGCGCCCAGCCGTCGGAGAGCCAGAGCGCGGGTGTGTGGTAGCCGGCGTCGTCGATGAAGGCGCCGTAGTCGCGGTTGGTCACCGGCCGCGAGGCGATCGAGAACGCGGGCACGAAGGTCGGATGCCGCGGACCCTCGCAGTCGAACGAGAAGCCCGGACTCCCGTGCCCGACACATCGCAGCGCCTCGGGAAAGCGCAGCCAGCGCTGCATCGGCGCCACGCCGAACGGATCGCGCCGCTCCTGGTACGCGGGCCGCAGCGGGTTCTGGAAGAAGGCGTGCTTGATGTCGGTGAGCAAGAGCTCCTGGTGCTGCTGCTCGTGGTGCAGGCCGAGCTCGAGCAGGCCCAGCGCGCGGGCGTCGAACCGGCCGATGAGCGCGCGCACGCCCGCGTCCACGTGCGCGCGATAGCGGTAGACCTCGTCCACCGTGGGCCGCGAGAGCAGCCCGCGCGCGTTCCGCGCGTGCCGCGGCCCGAGCGACTCGTAGTACGAGTTGAACAGGTACGCGAACTGCGGATGGAACGACCGCAGGCCAGCCGGCTGGAGCAGGAAGGTCTCGAAGAACCAGCTGGTGTGCGCCAGGTGCCACTTCGGCGGTGAGGCCGAGGTCATCGACTGCAGGCCGTAGTCGTCCGGCTCGAGCGGCTCGGCGAGCCTCTCCGTCGTGGCGCGCACCTCGCGGAAGCGCTCCAGCAGCGCCGTCGCCCGGATCTCCACGCCCGCCTCGAACACGCCCGCGTCCACGAACCCCAATCTGGAGACGCCGCTGGCCGCGTGCAGGCCATGACCTGAGCAACTCCGGACGAGCCACGGACCACGAGCCACGAGCCACGATTGGTTCTACAGTCGCGCGCCATGTTCGCCGGGTTGCGCCTGCCGTTGAAGACCGCCGGGTTCCTCGGCTGGACGTTCTCGCTCTACGGCCTGCTCGAGGCGGAGTCGCTGTTCGCCGCGGCGCAGCGCCACGAGGAGCTGGTCAAGACCTGGCAAGGCCGCTACGGGCGCGGGCTCTTGAAGATCTGGGGCGTGGACGTCTCCCTGGGCGGCGAGGGGCTCCGGCCCGACGGCTGCTATCCAGGCACCGACGCGCGCGGCGTGGGTCGGCTCTTCGTGATGAACCACCGTGCGGCCTACGACATCTTCATCGCGCTCGCGCACCTGGAGGCGACGATCGTCTCGCGCGCGGATCTCGCGGGCTGGCCGGTGATCGGCGTGGCCGCGCGTCGCGTGGGGACGCTCTTCGTGGACCGCCAGAGCAAGGCGAGCGGCGCCGCAGTCGTAAACGCGATGACCACGGCGCTCGCGCGCGGCCGCGGGGTGATGGTCTTTCCCGAGGGCACCACCTACGCGGGCGACGAGGTGCGGCCGTTTCATCCCGGCGGTTTTCACGCGGCGGTGCGCGCGGGCGCGGAGGTCGTGCCGCTGGGCATGGCCTACCAGCGCGCGGACGCGGCGTTCGGCGACGAAGAGTTCTCCACGCACATGAAGCGGCTCGCCCGGGAGAGAGTCCGCGTGGCGCTCGAGGCGGGCACGCCCATCCAGGCCGCAGGTCGGACGACCGACGAGGTCCGCGACGAGACCCACGCGCGCGTGCAGGAGCTGGTGAAGCGCGCGCGCGAGCACGTGGGGCCGATGGTGGAGTGAAGCGATCCGCTACTCTGAAATCGGGCAGCCAAGGCCAGCAAAGAACGCGAGCTGCGCATCCGGCAACGCGCGCACGATCACGCCGTTGAAGCCGGCCCACTGGCAGTAGTACGCGCGCATGGCCTCGTCGGGCTTGGCAGGGAGCGCTGCGAGCGCCGCCTGCGCCGCGGGCCCCTGGCCGTGGATCGCCTGCTCCTTCTCGTTGATCGGCCGGAAGCCCTGCGGCCCGAGGGCGTCGATCGTCTTCGAGAGCGACTCGACCTTCGGCGCGGCGCCTGGCGCGAACGTCGCTCGCGCGAAGGGCTTTGCGATCCGCTCAGCATCCGAGAGCCCGGGGTCCATTCCGACCGGATAGGCGAAGACCACCAGCGCCTTCGGAGCTGGCCACGCATCCGGCAGCCGGGGCGTGACTCGCATGCTCCAGAACGGCGGCGCCCTGGACGTCGGCAGCGCCGCCCACGCGGGCGCGAAGAGCTTCTGCAGCGCCGCGTCGTCGGGGACGGTGACCATGGGGGCAGGCGCGACGAGGACAATCAACAACGCCGCGATTCGAAGGTTCATCACGGCTTGCTCGCCGCCGCAGGCGGATGCGCGGCCAGGAACGCGTTCGCGCGCGCGGCCGCGTTGGCGCGGATATTCATATAAAACAATTGATAATCGACCATGTGATAGTTCTCACCAGGCAGCGCGGGGATGCGGAAGCCGCTGTCGTCGACCTTGTCGATGAAGAGCGCGCCGTTGTCGCAGCGCGCGCCGGTGAGCTTGGGAACCACGGCCAGCGGCTTGCCGTCGTGGGTCGCCCAGGCGCCGAGGTTGAGCGACTTGTCGGCCTTCTCCGCGCCCTTGGTCCACGAGAGCGGGTTGGTGCACACCAACGGCTTGCGCGCGTTGGGCTCGAGCTTGTCGCCGTAGCGCGCGAGCTCCTTGTTTCGGATGCGATCCGGATTTCCATCCGGGCCGAAGGTGCTCCAGGTGTTCACGCAGCCGGTGTCGGTGGGCGAGCCGCACACGCCGATGGTCTTCAGGTTCCGGGTGAACCAATCGGCCGGTATTCCATAGCCCACGATGTACGCGGCCACGAATCGATCGCGGAGCGGCGTGCCTTCGATCTTGTCTTGCAGGAGCCAGAGCGCGTAGCGCGAACCCTGGCTGTGGCTGGCAATGATGAAGGGCCGGCCGCCGTTGTCGTGTTGAATGTAATAGTCAAATGCGGCCTTCACGTCGGTATACGCGAGGTTCCACGCTTCCTGCGCCGCCGACTCCCGGCGCCAGGTGAACGTGGAGAGCGCCGCTTGCCGGTAGCGCGGCGCGAAGACCCGGCAGCAGCCGTTGAACGCGCTCGCCTGGTTGGCGATGGAACCGGAGTCGGTGCGGCCGTTGACCGCGGCATCGTCGATCGCCGCGTTGACGTCGGTTCCAAAGTAGCTCGTGGGGTGGATGAAGAAGACGTCCACCGGCGCCTTGTCCTGGTTCGTCGCCATGACGCCGGGCGGAACGGTGTCGGCCGAGTCCACCATCTGCGGCAGCGCGGCCCAGGACTCGGGCTTCGCGTAGTCGGGGGCGGCCGGCTTGCCGCCGAAGAGCGTCAGCGCGAGCGCAAGAAGTGTCGACGTGGTCATGCCGCGAATTCTACGCCGTCGCGGCCGCCGCGGACGGCGTGCGCGGACGAAGCAGCAGCAGCAGACATCCCGCGCACACGAGCGCACCGACGATGGCGAAGACCATCAACGCCGCGGGCTCGCTGAGGCTGGGGGCAGCCGTGCTCAGGGCGGCCACGTCGTCGATGGAATAGCGGTCGAGCAAGAAGCTCGCGCCGTTGTTCACCGCGTGCGCGAACATGGTGACGCGGATGCTGCCCGCGCGCTCGGCGATGACGCCCAGGTAGAGCCCCATCGCAAACGCGATCGGCGTGTGCGCCAGGTCGAGGTGCATGAGCCCGAAGCAGATGGCGGTCCCCAGAATGGCGGCGCGTCGCGACCAACGTCCGCCGAGCACCGACGCCATGTAGCCGCGGAAGAGCGTCTCCTCCGCGAAGCCCGCGCCGATCGTGCCGGAGACGAGGAGCACGCCAAAGGTCGCGGGCGCGCCGTGCGACGCCTCGTGAAAGACGGGCAGCGACACGGACGGCAGTCCAATCAGCCGAACGATCGCGGAGGCGGCGTCGCCGGCGGCGAGCATGCCCACGGGCGCGACGAGGTACGCCCACGCGGGCAGCGCGCTCGGGCCGAGCCGCAGCCGCTCGGTGATCGACGGGCCGCTCATGTCCGCGGCGAACAGCGCCACGGCTGCGATGAGGAGCTCGTTGAGCGTGATGGTGATCGCGACGGTGGGGCCGCGCGAGTAGAGCTCCATGAACCGTGTCTGAAACGCGGCGGGATCGCGACCCGCGATCTTCAAGATGTCGAAGTGGAACACCAGGAGGACGACCCCCACGACCGCGCCCAGCGCAATCGTCGCTGCCATCGCCACACCGAACGCCATGAACGCGTGCCACGCCTCGGGCTTGCGCGGCTCGGGTGGGGCTTCGATCGCGGGCGCGGCCGCGGGCTCTGCGGGTGTCACGCCGCCTCGCCGCTGCGGCGCGTGCCCAGGAGCAGATCCAGGTTCTTCTTCTCCCAGGCGATGGCGCGGGCGTACTCGGGGTACGCGCGCTCGCGCTTGCGGAAGTCGGCGCCGTGGTGCTGGCGCTTGCCGTCGCCGCAGTGCGCGGCCGGCACCGCCTGGTGGAGCATCTCGTGGAACACCACGAACTGGACGAAGTACGCGGGCACCTCCGGCCGATCGAGCGCGGGGTGGATGCGGATCACCCGCTCGTCGTGCAGGTACACGCCCATGCGAATCGAGCGCTGGTTCCTCCGCGCGGTCACGCGGCCCCAGCCAATGCGCGCGTCGATCTGGCCGTCGAAGTGCTTGTCGTTGAGCGCGTCGTACATCGCCTGCAGGTCGTGGAAGAGCCCGCGCGTCTTGAGCGTGCCCGTGGGCCGCGGCGGACGAAGGCGGTGGCGCTGGTTGCGGATGTAGTCGTCGAGGACCGGGCCCGAGCCCTTCTTGCCCCGGCCGGCGTAGTCCGCGAGCGCCTCCACGATGTGCGCAGGCGCGTGCAGGAACATGTGGTGCACGCGCAGCGCGAGCGCGCCCGGGCGCCGGCGATAGGAGATGACCGTGCTCCGGTTGTCGGTGACGGCGAGCCGCACGTCCATGCCCAGGAGCCGCGAGAGCTTTCCGGCGAGCTTCTCCGCGTGCGCGCGCACCACGTCGGGGCGCAGCTTGTCCGGAGGCGGCGCGCTCGCGTCGCCCGCGAAGAGATCCAGCTGCGAGGTCTTGGCGGCTTCTGTGCTCACGATGGGACGTTCGACTTTTCGTCCGCGATCCTAGCTTCTCGCTCCTGACCGGCAAAGGGTGCATCCTTCTCGCGGGAGGGCGCGGATGCGGGTGCTCATCAGCGGTGCCACCGGCCTCATCGGCGGTGCGCTCGCGCGACAGCTCGCCGGACAGGGCACCGAGTGCTGGGGCCTCTCGCGCCGCGCCCGCGCGCCCGACGCGACCTTTCAGCGCTGGTTCGCCTGGGACACGCTCGGCCAGCCATTGCCACCCGAGTCGCTCGAGGGCGTGGACGCGGTGGTTCACCTCGCCGGCGACCCCGTGAGCGAAGGCCGCTGGACGTCGGAAAAGAAGCGGCGCATCCGCGAGTCGCGCGTCCAGGGAACGCGCGCGGTGGTCGACGCCATCCGCGCGGCGTCGAAGCGCCCGAGCGTGCTGGTGTCCGCGAGCGCCACCGGCTTCTACGGCGACCGCGGCGACGAGCTCGTCCGCGAAGAGGCGCCCGCGGGCAACACCTTCCTCGCCGAGGTCTGCGCGGCCTGGGAGCAGGCGAGCGCGCCGGTCGCGGAGCTGGGCGTGCGCCTGGTGCAGCCGCGCATCGGCATCGTGCTCGCGCGCGAGGGCGGCGCGTTTCCGAAGATGCTCTTGCCTTTTCGACTCGGGCTGGGCGGGCGGCTCGGGAGCGGGTCGCAGTACTTCCCGTGGATCCACCGCGACGACATGGTGGGCATCCTGGCCTACGCGCTCACGCACGCGTCGGTGTCGGGGGCGGTGAACGCGGTGGCGCCGCACCCGGTGACGAACCGCGAGCTCACCGAGACGCTCGCGCAGACGCTTCACCGGCCGGCCTTCGCCACGGTGCCGCCGTTGGCGCTCCGGGTGGCGCTGGGCGAGCTCGGCGCGGCGACCATCGAGAGCGTGCGCGCCAGCGCGGACAAGATCACCGGGCTCGGCTACGCGTTTTCGTATCCGATTCTGGGGCCGGCGCTGCGGGCGCTGGTCGAGTAGGGTTCGAACGTGGCGAACGAGTCGATGGCCCAGGGCAGCATGTTCGAGGCGCTCTTCACGCGCGCGCTCCGGCCCATCGGGCCCTTCGCGGACGAGCTTCGCCGCGTCGGCTTCGATCCCGATCATCCGCAGCCGCAATATCCGACGCCGGTCTGGGTCGCGTGCCTGGCGGTGACGCGCCGGCTGGTGTTCGGCGAGCTCGACGACGCTGCGGCCTACCGCGCGATCGGCGAGCGCTTCATGGGCTCGTTCCTGGACACGATCGCCGGGAAGATCGTCGCGGTGGCGCTGCCGTTTCTGGGGCCGCAAGCCTTCCTGAAGCGCATCCCGCGCTACCTCACCATGGGCCGCAGCGATCTGCGCTGGGAGGTGAAGCTCGAGGAGCCGCGCCGCCTGGTGGCGCACCTGCACGATCCGTTCAGCGTCCCGGCGCACTTTCTCGCGGGCATCATCGACAAAGCCATGAAGCTCATTCGCGCGCCGGCGGTGATCACCGTGGTGCCGCAGAGCCCGACCGAGAGCGAGCTCGACATCCGTTGGTGAGGGCTACTGCAGCGTCACCAGGGTCACGCTCTGTGCGGGGATGACGACCTGCACGCCGCTCGCGTCGACTGCGCTCGGGCCCACGGTGCGCACCGACGTCGCCGCGCCATCGAGGATCTGCAGCGTGGCGTGCGTGGGCGCGAAGCTGCCGTCGACGAAGGTGAGCGCGAGCCCGCGAGCCTCGGTGAGCAGGTTCACCACGTAGAGCTGCACCACGTCGCCCGCGGCGCTCTTGCCGGCCACGGCGATGCCGTCGAAGCCGCCCGTGGGCAGCACCGCGGGGAAGGGGAGTGCGCGCGGCGTCTGCGTGGCGAGCTGGTCGTAGAGCTGGAAGGCGAAGTACGCCGGCGCGGGGGTCGCCTGATAGTCGAGGATGCCGTACTTGAAGCCCACGCCATTGGAGAAGTGCGCGTAGTCGTAGAAGAGCGCCTTCTGCGTGAACGAGTAGCCTGTGGCCTCGGCGCCCGCGAAGCCGGCTGCGTAGATCTGCACGCCGGTCATGCTGTACGTGAACGCGGCGTCGCCCAGGTGGTTCAAGCCCGGGCCCCACTCGGAGAGCACGCGCTCGGTCTGCGCGTAGCGGCCGGCGTGGCTCGCGTCGAGCAGCGCCTGCACCGTGGTGACCTCGTCCACCACGATCTGCCGCGGATCGTCGTGGTAGCTGTGCACCGAGAGGAAATCGAGCGGCACGCTGGTCGGCTGCGTATCGAGGAACGCGAGCAGGTGCGGCAGCCAGTTGCGATTGCCCGGCGCCTCGCCGAACGACGCGCCGCCGATCTTCACGCCCGCCCACGCTGCATCCGTGGCGGAGACGCTGTCGCGGTACGCGCCGAGCACCGCCGCCACCTGCGCGTACCAGACGTCGAACTGCGCCTCGGTGCCGCTCCAGAAGTAGGGCACGTTCTCCGGCTCGTTGCCGATCTCGACGTAGTGGAGGGTGTGTGTGGGCGTCGCGTTGGGCCAGCCGTCGAGCAGGTGCACCAGCACGTGGGCCACGGCCTTGGCGTAGAGCACGTTGTCCACGGGCGGCGCAGTGGTGACGCCGTTCGCGAAGGTGTTGTTGCAGTCGGTGACGTCGAAGGTCTGCACCGAGCTCAGCGCCGTGGGCACGTAGTCGATGTCCAGGTACGGCTCGGCGCCGAACGCCTCTGCTTCCGCGACCACCGAGTCCACGTAGGTGAAGTCATAGTTCGCGGGATCGTCCAGGTCGTTGTCGTCGAGGCCCGCGGGCGGGTGGTCCACGTTGAGCTTGAAGAAGTCGCGGTGGGCCACGAGCTGGTCGAGCGAGCTGAACTCGGAGCTCAAGATGGGCACCGACGGCGCGGGGCAGGTCTGGCTGCCGCCGTCGGCGAGAGGCACGGTGGCGAAGAGCTCGCCGCCGATCTCCCAGCGGCCGAGGCCCACGCGCCAATACTTGAAGCCGATGTCCTGCATGCCCGTCACCAGGCCGGGGATCTGGTCGTACGCGTAGATCGCGCCGGAGAGGTCGTATGCGCCGGATTGCTCGGGCTGGACGAGCGCCGCGCCGCCGTCGAGGTCGATGGTCACGCTCCAGGTGACCAGGCCTGCGTCGCCGGTGGAGCCGCTCGAACCGCTCGTGCCCGAGGATCCCGTCGAGCTGCTGCTCGAGCTCGTGGTCGACGAGCTGCTGCTCGACGTCGACGAGGCGCTGCTGCCCGTGGACGAGCTCGCCGTCGATGCGCCGCTGGATCCGGTCGAGCTCGTGCTCGAGGACGTCGTGGTTCCGCTCGCGGCAGTGGTGCCGGAGCTGCCCGCGCTCGAGCTTCCGGCGGTGTTCCCGCTGCAGGCCGCGAGTCCGACGACTGCGAACGCAACGATCACCAGGCGCATGGGTTCCCTCCGACCGTTGGACACATCTGCGCGCAAAAACAGAAAGCTACGTCTTCGCGCGCGCGAACCGGCCGTAACCGCGGTTGTGGTACACGAGCGTCTCCGCTTCGCCGGCGTCGCTCAGGTGGATGGCGGTGACGTCGCCGAGCACGAGGGTGTGATCGCCGGCGGGGATGAGCTGCCGCACGCGTGCGGAGAAGGCGCCCACCGTTCCGCCGAGCAGCGGCGCCCCGTCGGCGTCCTCAATCCAGGGAAAGCGCTTCCAGAGCTCGGGCCGCTCCGGCTGGATGCGCGCGAACTCGCTGGCCAGCTCGTCCTGGTGCGGCGCGAGCAGGTTCACCGCGAAGCCCGCGGGGTCGTTGAGCATCAGCCGCGAGCTGCCCTCGTTGGTGGCCGAGATGAGGATGATGGGCGGCTCGATGCTCACGGTGAGGAAGCCGGTGGCGGTGAAGCCGTCGAGCTCGCCCACGCCCGGAAGCTTCACGCCCGGCTTCTGCCGCGCGGTGACCACCGTGACCGTGGCCGCCCAGCTGCGGGCCAGCAGGCGGAAGGCGTCGGCGTCGGTGGGGGCGAGGCGTCGCATCTGTTTGGTTTCGTAGCACGAGGGCGGCCTGGGCGCTCGCCCGGTGCGTTCCGACGCCGACAGTCGACGGTGTAGAACAGCAGCATGTCCTTCAGGTCCTTGTTCTGCGCGCTCGCCGCGCTGCTCGCCGGCTGCAGCGGCAACGTCACCACGACCCGCGCATCCGCGAACAATGGCTCTGCGACGGGCGCGTCCAGCTCCGGCAGCCACTCCAGCGGCTCGGGCGGCGACACCTCGAGCGCGAGCAGCGGCAGCGCGAGCGGCACGGCATCGAGTGCGAGCAGCGGCAGCTCCGGGAGCACGTCCAGCTCGAGCAGCAGCAGCTCCGGGACCACGTCCAGCTCGAGCAGCAGCAGCGCCGCGAGCAGCTCGACCACATCCAGCAGCCGCTCCACCTCAACCAGCTCGAGCGGGAGCACCAGCGGTTCCGACAGCGCGTCGAGCGGCAGCGGCTCGGGCAGTGGTTCGTCGGGCGCGAGCGGCAGCGGCAGCGGCAGTTCCGGCGGATCGTCCGGCTCGAGCGGCGGCCTCGGCGGGACGCGGGTCCGCGTGGTGGCCGCGAATCTGTCGAGCGGCAACAACCAGTCCTACGACCCTGGCGAGGGAATTCGCATTCTGGAGGGCGTGCACGGCGACATCATGCTGATGCAGGAGGTGAACGACGGCGACGACTCCCCGACCGCGATCCGCGCGTTGGTCGACGCGGTCTGCGGCACGAGCTGCGTGTACACCCGTGGCAGCGGGCAGATCCCCAACGCCGTGGTGAGCCGCTACCCCATCATCGCCAGCGGCGCCTGGACCGATCCTTCGGTTTCCAACCGCGACTTCACCTGGGCGCAGATCGACGTGCCGGGGCCGGAGGATCTCTGGGTGGTGAGCGTGCACCTGCTCACCACCAACGCGACGGTCCGCGACGCGGAGGCCACGTCGATCGTCTCGCAGCTCAACGCCGTGGTTCCTGCGGGCTCGCTGGTGGTCGTCGGCGGCGACTTCAACACCGACAATCGCACCGAGCCTTGCCTGACCACGCTCGGCGCCTGGTTCTCCACAGCCGCGCCGTATCCAGCCGACGCGAACGGAAACAGCAACACCAGCGCGCCGCGCACGAGGCCGTACGACTGGGTGCTCCCGACGCCCGAGCTCCGGGCCCTGGAGACGCCGGTGGCCATCGGCGCAGCGCAGTTCACTGGCGGCCTGGTGGTGGACACCCGGGTGTACACGCCGCTCACCGACCTGGCGCCCGCGCTCGCGACCGACAGCGGGGCCACGGGCATGCAGCACATGGCCGTGGTGCGCGACTTCCTGCTGCAGTGAGGTTGCGGGAGCCATGTCTCGCATCCGGTTCCAGCTCGAGGCCACCTCTCCCGGTACGCGCGCCCGTGCGGGCCGCTTGAACACCCGTCACCACGCGTCCGGCCGCGAGGTGCTCACCCCGGTGTTCATGCCCGTCGGCACCCAGGCCACGGTGCGCGGCCAGACCCTGGAGACGCTGGGTGAGACCGGCTCCCAGATCCTCCTCGCCAACACCTACCACCTCATGCTCCGTCCAGGTCCGGAGGTGTTCGAGAGGTTCGGCGGCATCCACCGCTTCATGGGCTGGACGGGCTCGGTGCTCACCGACTCGGGCGGCTTCCAGATCTTCTCCCTCGAGGGCTCGCGGGAGCTGAGCGAGGAGGGCGCCCGCTTTCGCCACCCGCGCACCGGCGAGCTCACCTTGCTCACGCCAGAGCGCAGCCTGGCCATGCAGGCCGCCATCGGCAGCGACATCGCCATGGCGCTGGATCAGTGCCTTCCGTCCACCGCGCCGGAGCAGAGCGCGAAGGAGGCGATGGAATTGACCCACCGCTGGGCGGCGCGCTCCCTGGTCGCGCGCAGGGACCCGGAGCAGGCGCTCTTCGGCATCGTCCAGGGGGCGTGCTTCCCCGAGCTGCGCCGGCAGAGCGCGGAGGTCCTGTGCCAGTTGCCCTTCGACGGCTACGCCATCGGCGGGCTGGCCGTCGGTGAGTCCAAGCGGGAGCGCGAGGACATCACCGAGCTCACCGCGGCGCTGCTCCCCGGGGATCGACCGCGCTACCTGATGGGCGTGGGCACGCCCCTGGATCTCCTCGAGGCGGTGCACCGCGGGGTGGACATGTTCGATTGCATCCTGCCCACGGCGCTCGCCCAGCAAGGCCAGGCCTTCACCCTGCAGGGCAAGGTCGACCTGCGGCGGGGAAGCTACCGGCTGGAGGAGGCGCCGCTCGAGCGGGGTTGTCCGTGCTCGACGTGCGCTCGCTTCTCTCGCGCCTACCTGCACCACCTCATCAAGTCGCGCGAGGTGCTCGGCTGGAGCCTCATCGGGACCCACAACCTGGCGCTGTATCACCGGTTGATGGCCGAGGTGCGGGCGAGCATCGTCGAGGGTCGGTTCCTGGAGCTGTACCGCGAGCGACGCGAGTCGCTGGCCGCGACGGATCCCGAGCATCCAGTCCGCAGGCCACGCGCGACCCGGAAGAGCAAGCGCCGTCCCCGGGAGCTCGGCGCCTACGAGCTCTACGCGTCTCCGCACGGCTTCCACAGCATCCGCCACCGCGACTCGGGCGAGGTGATGCACTCGGTGACCGAGCCCAGCCTGGAGGCCCGTCGGTTGTACGTGGAGCAGCCCCGGCTCCTGGAGCGGCTGGCCCAGGGCCCGCTCTCGATCTGGGACGTGGGACTGGGCGCGGCGACCAACGCCATGGCCGCCATCTCCGCCTGTCGCGGCCTAGCAAGTCCCGAGCGACCCTTGAAAGTGGTGAGCTTCGAGAGGGACCTCGATTCACTTCGGCTGGCCTTGCACCATCCAAACCTCTTCGCCCACCTCCGCCACCCCGGGCCGGCCGCCCTGCTGGAGAAGGGCGCGTGGCGCTCCGTCGACGGGGCCATCCACTGGGAGCTTCGAGCGGGCGAGTTCCGCGAGCAGGCCCCCCACGCACCTGCAGCGGACGTGGTGTTCTTCGATCCTTTCTCGCCCAAGACCGATGGCGGCCTGTGGACCCTGGAGGTCTTCCGCGAGCTGGCCCGGCTCTGCCCAAAGTCCGAGCTCATCACCTACTCGAACTCCACGGCGGTGCGGGAACGGCTCCTGGCCGCCGGCTGGTACGTGGCCCCGGGCGCATCGACGGGACCCAAGGCCGACACCACCCGCGCCTTCTCCAGCGTCCCGCTCGACGGGCCGTTGCTCGGACCCGAATGGCTCGAGCGCTGGCGACGCAGCACCGCCCGCGATCCGGAGCTCGCGCCGTTGGTCGAGGGCCACCCGCAGTTTCGCGAGGCCGGGCTGCTGACCCTCGGCTGGACGGCAGGCGGGCGGGGGCTCGTCAGGCATTGAAGCGAGCGCCGTCGGCAACTATGTTGCGCGACCCTTCGACGCAGGACCTCTCCGATGCAGCAGAAGTTCGACGAGCTCGAGGCCAAGTTCGAGCGCCTCACCGCGCAGCTCTCCGACCCCGAGGTGATCGCGGATTCGCCGCGGTTCACCAAGACGGCGAAGGAGCGTTCGCAGCTCGAGCCCATCGTCGAGACCTACCGCGAGTTCAAGCGCGTGGAGGCCGAGCTCAAGGGCAACGAGGAGCTCCTCGGCGAGAAGGACGAGGAGATGCGCCAGATGGCCAAGGACGAGCTCGCTCGCCTGAAGCCGCTGCGCGCCGAGCTCGAGGAGAAGCTGAAGATCCTGCTGCTGCCCAAGGATCCCAACGACGAGCGCAACGTGGTGCTCGAGGTCCGCGCGGGCGCCGGCGGCGACGAGGCGGGGCTCTTCGCCAACGAGCTCTTGCGCATGTACCTGCGCTTCGCCGAGCGGCACGGCTGGAAGGCCGACATCGCGGACATCAGCGACAACGCCGCCGGCGGCATCAAGGAAGCCATCGTCAACATCAGCGGCGCGTCGGTGTACTCGAGCCTGAAGTACGAGTCGGGCGTGCACCGCGTGCAGCGCGTGCCCGCAACCGAGGCCCAGGGCCGCATCCACACGTCGACGGTGACGGTGGCGGTGATGCCCGAGGCCGAAGACATCGACGTGAAGCTCAACCCCGCCGACGTCGAGATGGACGTCTTCCGCTCCACGGGCTCCGGCGGCCAGAGCGTGAACACCACGGACTCCGCGGTGCGCCTCACGCACAAGCCCACGGGCATCGTGGTGAAGTGCCAGCAGGAGAAGAGCCAGATCAAGAACCGCGCGCAGGCCATGAAGATGCTGGCCACCAAGCTCTACGAGATCGAGCTGGAGAAGCAGCAGAGCGCGCTCACGGCGCAGCGGCGCTCGCAGGTGGGCACCGGCGATCGCAGCGAGAAGATCCGCACCTACAACTTCCCGCAGGACCGGCTCACCGATCACCGCATCGGGCTCACGGTGCACAACCTGCCCGCGCTCATGGACGGCGACATCGAGGACATCGTCACCGCCTGCCGCACCTTCTTCCAGGCCGAGGCGCTCAAGGCCGAGCAGGGCAGGACGTAGATGAACACCGTCGGCGAGGCCATGCTCGCGATCTGCGAGCTCTTCGAGAACGGCCAGGTGGCCGATCTCGTCGCGGAGCACGCCAAGCACGTGGCTGAGCTGAAGGAGCGGCTCGTGGGCGTGCAGGACGTGCCCATGAAGCAGAAGCTCTCGGCCTACGCCAATCGCTGGACGGCAGCGGCCATCGCCGCCGACGTCGCCGGCTACTACGACGCCAGCCAGGAGCTCGCCGCCGAGCTGGGCGGCGCGGGCCTGCTCTAAACGCCTTTCTCCGCGCGCACCTTGCCGGCCTTGATGGCCTTCAAGAGCGCCTGGTGATCGGCCTCGTTCTGCTTGGCGTAGGCCATGGCGAAGTCGCCCATGGCCTCGTCGAAGGTGTCGCCCGAGCCGAGGTAGCCGGAGATGAGCGCGGGATCGCCCGTCTGCGCGTGGGCGCGTGCGAGCACGGCGCCGCAGAGCCGCGCGTAGGCCTGCAGGCACACGAAGTCGAGGCTGGCGATGTCGAAGGCGCCCTTCATGTCGCGGAACTGGCGCACGTAGAAGTGCCGGCCTTCGCTGGTGGTCCAGCCCAGGAAGGGATCGGTGGCGGCTTGCATGAGGTGCTGGCCCGTCACCACCCGCTGGCCCTGATGCCGGTGCGCGCTGCGCCGCGTGTACGGCTCGAGCACCGAGGTCACGGCCTCCTTGAGCTGCAGGAACATGGGCTCGCCCGAGCAGCGATCCATGGAGAGCGCGAGGTAGCACCGCGTGCCCACGCTGCCCACACCCACCACCTTCATGGCGAAGTCGACGGTGGTGTAGTGCGCGAGCAGCGCGGCCACGTCGGGGCGGGCGCTGGCGACGTACCTGCGCAGGATGTCGTGGGCGTCGTCGGGGAGGCGCTTGGGGTGCATCAGCAAGGGCGGCTGGTCCACGATTCTCGGTGAGCCCGTCGGGTCCGCCACCGAGAGCTTGCTGAGCGCGTGCTCCGAGGTGTTCCGCCGCGCCTTGGCCACGGCCTTCTCCACCTCCTTGAGCACCCCCTTGCGCGTGGGGTCGGTCTTCTCGCGCTCCTTGAGCCGCTGCATGAGCGTTTCGGCGGTGGCCAGGAGGTGGAAGCGCTGCAGCGGCGTCATCCCGGCCATGCGCGCCATCTGCTCGCGGTAGTACGCGGCGCCGCCCAGGACGATGTCGCGCGCGCGGCGCTCGGAGAGCCCGTTCTCCAGCGCGGCGATGGCCAGCGAGGCCATGAGCCGCTCCACGTCCCACTCCCAGGGCGCGGGGTGGGTCTCGTCGAAGTCGTTCACGTCGAAGATGAGCTCCAGCTCCGGCGAGGCGAAGAAGCCGAAGTTGGAGAGGTGCGCGTCGCCGCAGGCCTGCACGGTGATGCCCGTGACCGGCGTTCGCGCGAGGTCGTGCGCCATCACCGCCGCCGCGCCCCGGTAGAAGGTGAACGGCGAGTGCGCCATGCGGCCCATGCGAACCGGGATCAGCTCCGGCAGCCGCTGGGCGTTCTGAGCCCGGAGGATCTTCACCGGGTCGCGGGCCAGGTCGACGCCGGTACCCAGCGAGGAGCGCCTCACCTGCCGGCGCAGCGCCTTCCCGTGCGCGCGAAGCTGCTCCGCCGTCACCCCGCCAGGCAGCGGGGCGGGCGATGCGCGCTCCTTGGCGAGGGCCTGGGGCTCGGTTTCGACGTTGATCATGGGCAGGGTCTCCGGGCAAACGATCGACACACGTGCCCACGCCCACAAGGGCCGCTCGGCGCAGAGCCCGCTCTCATCCACCCCGGGCCCGACCGGCTTGACAAGGATCGAGGTGCTCACTACGTTGCGCGCGTCGTCGCGGGGCTTTTCGCCTGCGTCGGCACTTCCCCGAAGCCGAAGCACCCCCCGGGCACGTTCGTGCCGCACCGGGCCGCCGTCCACCTCCCGCGCCAAAGCCTCCAAACCCCGCGCGCCACGGATCCTGCTTGAGCACCAAAGAACACACCCGCCACGCCGATTCGCCGGCCAAGCCCCGCCGCGGCGCCAAGAAGCCCGCCAGCCGCAAGAGCAGCAAGGAGAAGGAGCCCAAGGCGGCGAAGCACGTCGAGCCCGAGCCGGAGGAGACCGAAGAGGTCGAGACCGAAGAGGCCGAGGCCGAAGCGGCGCCCGAGCCCGCCCCCGCCGCTGCGCCGCCTCCGCCCGCCCCAGCCGTGGAGGCCCCGCCCGTCGAGGCGCCGGTGCTCTCGCTCAACGCGCTCAAGGCGATGAAGGTGACGGAGCTGGCCAAGCTCGCCCAGGAGATGAAGATCGAGGGCGTGGCCGGCTTGAAGATGCAGGACCTGATCTTCGCGATCCTGCAGCACCAGAAGGCCGACATCGCCGCCGAGGGCGCGCTGGAAGTGCTGCCCGACGGCTTCGGCTTTTTGCGCAGCTCCGACTTCAGCTACATCCCCGGCCCGGACGACGTGTACGTCTCGCCCAGCGCCATCCGCCGCTACAACCTGCGCACCGGCGACACCATCACCGGGATGATCCGGGCGCCGAAGGAGGGCGAGCGGTACTTCGCGCTCGTCCGCATCGACAAGATCAACTACGACCCGCCCGAGGCCACGGCGAACAAGCTCTTGTTCGACAACCTCACGCCGCTCTACCCGGACAAGCCGCTCCGGCTCGAGCACGACGCCGGCGAGATGACCACGCGCATCGTGGACATGTTCGCGCCCATCGGTAAGGGCCAGCGCTGCCTGATCGTCGCGCCGCCACGCGCGGGCAAGACGGTGCTCCTGCAGAACATCGCCCACGCCGTGGCCAAGAACCACCCCGAGGTGGTGCTCATCGTGCTGCTCATCGACGAGCGCCCCGAGGAAGTCACCGACATGGAGCGCACGGTGAAGGGCGAAGTGGTGAGCTCCACCTTCGACGAGCCGGCCACGCGCCACGTGCAAGTGGCGGAGATGGTGATCGAGAAGGCCCGGCGCCTGGTGGAGCACAAGAAGGACGTGGTGATCCTGCTCGACTCGA
The DNA here is from genome assembly GCA_018266075.1 of Deltaproteobacteria bacterium. Lineage (GTDB taxonomy): Bacteria > Myxococcota > Myxococcia > Myxococcales > SZAS-1 > SZAS-1. The sequence continues at coordinate 102,443 of JAFEBB010000014.1, forward strand.
TTACCCGCTTGGCGCGCGCCTACAACACCGTGGTTCCACCGAGCGGGAAGATCCTCTCCGGCGGCGTGGACTCGAACGCGCTCCATAAGCCCAAGCGCTTCTTCGGCGCCGCGCGCAACATCGAGGAGGGCGGCTCGCTGACCATCATCGGCACCGCGCTCATCGACACCGGCAGCCGCATGGATGAAGTCATCTTCGAAGAGTTCAAGGGCACCGGTAACTCGGAGATCGTCCTCGACCGCAAGCTCATGGAGCAGCGTGTGTTCCCGTGCATGGACATCGCCAAGAGCGGCACGCGCAAGGACGAGCTGATCATGGACCCGTTCACCCACGGGCGCTCCATCATCCTCCGGCAGCTGCTGCACCCGCTCACGCCGCTGGACGCGATCAAGATGCTGCTCACCAAGATGAACGGAACCAAGAACAACCGCGAGTTCCTGGACTCGATGAGCCGCTGATCGGGATCCGGGTGGATCCGAGTGGACGCGAACGGCCGGCGCCCGAGAGGCGCCGGCGTGCTCGGACGCCCGGTTTTCCCAGACACGCCCAAGCAGATGCAGGTGCTTGGGGAACCGTGACGGTGATCGGGGAACGGTGATCGGTCGCCCGCTTCCTTGATTCTGGCGGGCTTCGCCGCTATAGAGCCGTTCCCCCAGAGCCAGTCCTCTGGACGCGCATCGCGCGCCGGAGCAAGGCAAGGAGCTGAACCATGAAGCCGAATACGCACCCGGTCTACAACCCCGTCACCATCACCTGCGCCTGCGGCACCGAGTACAAGACTCGCTCGGGTCGCAACGAAGACTTCCACGTCGACGTCTGCGCCGCCTGCCACCCGTTCTTCACCGGCAAGCAGAAGCTGATGGACATCGCGGGCCGCGTCGAGAAGTTCAAGACCAAGTACAGCGCCACCGCCGAGAAGGCAGCCGCGTCGAAGGCCGGCAAGGCCGCTGTGAAGGCCAAGGCCGAGAAGGCCGAGAAGGCGCCCAAGGCCAAGGCCTAGTCGTCGCGCTTTCAACCCGAGGCCCGGTCCGCGTTCGCGCGCGCCGGGCCTTCGCATGTTCGGCGGCTCGGGTTGCGGAACGAAATCCGGGCTGCCACAGTTCTCCTCGAGGCAAGCATGAGCGAGAAACGCCCCTACATCGGCGGCCAGGCGGTGCTCGAGGGCGTGATGATGCGCTCGCCCAAGAGCTTCGTGGTCGCCGTCCGCCGCCCCGACGGCAGCCTCGCCGTGCGCGAGCAGGCCTGGAGCGAGCTCGGCGGCGGGATGAAGTTCCTCAAGTGGCCCCTCTTCCGCGGCGGCATCACCCTCGTGGAGAGCCTCTGGAATGGCTACTCCGCGCTCAGCTTCTCCGCGGAGCAGGTGCTGCCCGAGGACGAGAAGCCCGCAGACGCGAGAGCCGCACCGGTCGGCGCTGCGTCGGCGCCGAGCGTGAGCGCGAGCAAGCCTTCAGACTCGGCGACGACCATCGCCATGATGATCTCCACGCTCTTTGCGGTGGCGCTCTTCGTGGCCACGCCGCACCTGCTCACGGTGCTGGTGGGTCGCCTGCTCGGGATGCCGCTGCCGACGACCGGCATCGCCTTCAACGCCATCGACGCAGGCTTCAAGCTGCTCATCTTCGTTGCGTACCTGAGCCTCATCGCCCGGTCGCCGCAGGTGCAGCGCGTGTTCCAGTACCACGGCGCAGAACACAAGGCGATTTGGGCCTACGAGAGCGGCGGCCCGCTCACGCCCGAGCACGCCCAGACCTTCACCACCCTCCACCCGCGGTGCGGCACCAGCTTCCTGGTGATGGTGATGGGCGTGAGCTTCATCGTCACCACGCTCGTGTTCTCGCAGGTGCCGCAGCTCTCGCCGCACCTCTGGCTGCACCACGTGCTGCTGGTGCTCATCAAGCTCCCGCTCATGTTCCCCATCGCGGGGATCACCTACGAGCTTCAGCGGGTGACGGCGCGGCCCAACTGCCCCGCGTTCCTCAAGTGGCTGGCCAAGCCCGGCCTGGCGCTGCAGAAGGTGACCACCCGCGAGCCCAGCCTGGATCAGCTCGAGGTGGCGGTGACGGCGCTCGCCCGCGCGCTCGCACGTGAAGAGGGCAAGCAGGCCACCGACGGCGTGCACATCCTGCCCAGCGCGCTCGCCCAGCCGGCGACGACGTAGCCCAAGTACGCAGGCCCGACGCGTGGTGTAATCGCGCGCATGCTCGAGAACCTGCTTCGTCGAAAGCCTGTGGACCAAGCCACGCCCGACGGCGAGGAGCACGGCGGGCTGAAGCGCTCTCTGGGCCCGGTGGATCTCACCGCCCTGGGCATCGGCGCGATTATCGGCGCGGGCATCTTCTCCTCGACGGGCTCGGCGGCGGCTGGCGACGCCCAGCACGTCGGCGCGGGCCCGGCGCTGATCGTGTCGTACCTGCTAGTGGCAGTCGCTTGTGGGTTTGCGGCGCTCTGCTACGCGGAGCTGGCGTCGATGATCCCGGTCGCGGGCAGCGCGTATACCTACTCGTATGTCGCGCTCGGCGAGCTCGTGGCTTGGATCATCGGCTGGGATCTGATGCTTGAGTACGGCGTCGGAAATGTGGCCGTGGCGATCAGCTGGGGGGACTACTTCAAGTCTTTTCTCGCTGGCTTTGGAGTGACGATCCCTGAATGGATGAGCACGCCGAGCCTCATCGCGCGCGACCACGCGCCGCCTGGGCTCTTCGAGCATGCGCCGCACCTGTTCGGCATTCCCATCGTCTTCAATCTGCCCGCAGCGCTCATCGTGGTCGCGCTGACGGTCATTCTTGTCGTGGGCGTGAAGGAGAGCGTCTGGCTCAACTCGGTGATGGTGGCGCTCAAGCTCGTCTTGGTGGTTGGCTTCATCGCGGTCGGCGCGTTCTACGTCATGCCAACCAACTGGCATCCGTTCGCACCCAATGGCTTCACGGGGATCATGACGGGAGCGTCAGTGGTCTTCTTCGCGTACATCGGCTTCGATGCGGTGAGTACGACGGCCGAGGAAGCGCGGAACCCACAGCGCGACATGCCGATCGGGATGATCGCCTCGTTGATGATCTGCACCGTGCTCTATGTTGCGGTGGCCGCGGTGCTGACCGGAATGGTGCCATTTCATGACCTGGCGGTCGGCGATCCGCTCGCGCACGCCCTGCAGGTAGCCGGGCTCACCAAGCTGGCCGGCGTGCTCTCTCTGGGCGCGGTGATTGCGATGACCGCCGTGTTGCTGGTGTTCCAGCTCGGGCAACCGCGCATCTTCATGTCGATGGCGCGCGATGGGCTCCTTCCCGGTGTCTTCGCTCGACTCCACCCGCGCTTTCGGACTCCGCATATCAACACCATCATCTGCGGGGTGTTGGTGGCGATTCCTTCAATGCTGTTCGAGATCGGAGATGCGCTCGACTTCACCAATATTGGAACGCTGTTCGCATTCGTGCTGGTCTCGGCCGGAGTCATCGTGCTGCGCCGGAGCGACCCGAATCGCCAGCGGCCGTTTCGCACACCCTGGGTTCCTCTTGTTCCGGCTGCATCGATCGTTTGCTGCGTGGGCCTGATGGCGTTCTTGCCGGGGATCACCTGGCTGCGCTTCGGTGGCTGGCTGGCGATCGGCTTCGTCATCTACTTCGCCTACAGCCGCAAGCACAGCCGCCTGGCGCAGAGTGCGCCCACTCCTGCCGCGCCGCCCTCTACCGCGCACTGAAAGCACGAAGGCCCCGCCTGTCTCCAGGCAGAGCCTCGTGCGAATCGCGCAGCGTGGGCTCCCAAGCCCTCCCGCGGGCGCCGGGGAACGACCGGCTGCGCGGGCGACTAGCGCTCCTTGTTGGCGATCTTCTTGAGCGCCTTCGCGTCGCGGATGCAGAGGATGCGGCCCACGTTGCCCAGGGCGCCGTCGCGCTTCATCTCGTTGATGAGCGTGGAGACGAACGAGCGGCTCGCGCCCACGAGGTCCGCGAGGTCCTGCTGGGTGATCTGGCGCAGGTCGAACTCGCCGCCGTGCGGGCAGCGCTCGCCGTGGCTCTCGGCGAGCATGAGGAGGGTGTCGGCCAGGCGCGCGGGCACGTCCTTGAAGGTCAGGCCAGCCACGCGCGAGCGGAAGGTGCGCACGCGGTCGCCGAGACCCGAGAGCACCTCGATGGCGATCTGCGGGCGGGCCTCGACGAGGGCCTGCAGGTCGCGGCCGTCGAAGCTCCACACCTCGGCCTCGCCGCTGGCCACGGCCATCTCGTTCATCGCCGAGCCCTCGACCTTGAGGACGTCGCCGAAGATGTCGCCGGGCCGCAGGAGCGCGAGCACGCTGCGCGCGGTGCCCTTGCCCGAGCGCAGGATGCGCACCCGGCCGCTCTTGAGCAGGTACATCTTGTCGGCCGCGTCGCTGGGCCGGTAGATGACCGCGTTGTGCGGGTAGGTCTCCACCTTGAAGTAGCCCTTGAACTCGGTCACCTCATTGCTGGGGGTGACCTGGTTCTTGATGCCGACCTGACCAGCCTGGGGACCAACGACCGAGACCTTCTGGAACGCCATTTGGATTTCTCCGATGCGGTTGGGGGTGTTTAACCTGCGGACCAATCAGTCCGCTCGGTCGGACGCCCTACTCAAGGTCCGTGCCACGGCGCACAGAACGCCAAACCGGGTGCTACATCCCCCTCACGACCGTTTTGCCGATCAGCCGGCTTTGCCACTGTCCGATTTCGTCGACACCTCGTTTAACCGAATCGACCAACGTTAAACGGGTCGTTCAACGGATTCTTCCCTGGTTACACGCTTGACACTGTCGTGAAATCGGCAGCGTAAGCGCCCTGAATCACGACGCTTTGCTGTCCGCGACCGAGTCGCCCGAAGGCGGATCCTCGGGTTTAAGGCGGTACTTTCGGAGCTTTCGCTCCAGCGTGGGGCGGCTGATCCCGAGGATCTCGCAGGTGCGGCCGCGGTGACCCCGGGTGTGGCGCAGGGCACGCTCGATGAGGCTCTTCTCGGCCTCGGCGAGGGTGGTCAACGGCGCCTCGACGGCCGGCGTCGACGCGGGTGTCGGCTGGGCGTCGGTCTGGGGCAAGTGGTCGGCGAGCAACACATCGCTGCTCGCGAGCACCACCGCGCGGGTGAGCACGTTCTCCAGCTCGCGCACGTTGCCGGGCCAGTTGAGCTGGCTCAGCCGATCGATCACCTCGGGCGGAATGCGGGTGACGTTTTTGTTTACCTTTTGGTTAATCTTCGCGAGCAGGTGCCAGATGAGCGGCGGGATGTCGTCGCGGCGCTCGCGGAGCGGGGGCAAGGTCAGGGTCACCACCTTGAGGCGCTGGTAGAGGTCCTCGCGGAACTTGCCCTGGGCCACCAGCTCGTTGAGGTCGCGGTGGCTGGCGGCGATGACGCGCGCGCGCAGGCTGAGGCGCCGCATGCCGCCCACGCGCTCGAACTCGCGCTCCTGGAGCACGCGCAGGAGCTTGGCCTGGAGCGGCGGGCTCATGTCGCCGATCTCGTCGAGGAAGACGGTGCCGTCCTCGGCGAGCTCGAACTTGCCGGGCTTGTCGGAGACGGCGCCGGTGAACGCGCCCTTCTCGTGGCCGAAGAGCTCGCTCTCGAGGAGGGTGTCGACGATGGCCGAGCAGTTGATGCCCACGAAGGGCCGCGGCTCGTCGTGGCTGTAGTTGTGGATGACGCGGGCGATGAGCTCCTTGCCGGTGCCGCTCTCGCCCTGGATGAGCACGCTCGCGCGCGAGGAGGCGATCTTGCCGATCTCCTTCACGATCTTCTGCACCGCGGGCGAGGTGCCCACGATGTCGCCGAGCTTGGCGCTGTTGGTGTAGCCCGCCTGGATGGACTGCGCGCGTCGGCTGAGTCGACGCATCTCCAGCGCGCGGTCGAGTACGAGATCCAGCGCGGCCAGGTCTTCGAAGGGCTTGTGGATGTAGTCGAACGCGCCGCTCTTCATGGCGCGGATGGTGGTGCCCATGTCGTGGTGGGCGGTGACCATGATGATGGGCGCTTCGCCGACGGCCGCCTTGAGCTCGCCCATCACCTCCAGCCCGGAGCGGTCGGGCAGCATCATGTCCAGGATGACCAGCGCCACCTCGTGTTTCTGGGCGAGTTCCAGGGCGGTGCGCGCCGCGTGCGCCGTGAGGACGCGGAAGCGCTTCCCGGTCTCCTCTCCGCGCTCTTCGAAGTGGAGCTTGAGCTGCTCCACCAGCGAGGCGTCGTCATCCACCAAGAGCAGCGTGTCCACGCTCGTCCCCCGATTTCGCGCCCAGCCAGAGCACCAGGAAGAGCCCCGGCCCTGCGTCGAAGACCTCCAGCTCACCGCCCAGATCGCGTGCCACCTGCGCCGGCAGCACCAGCTCCAGCCTCCCCGACGTGCTCACGGCCACGCGTGAAGGCTTCGCGCCCGCCGACGTGAGCAGCAGCCGGGGGACGCCGCCGTGCTCCTCCAGCTGCAGCCGCAGGGAGCCGCCGTCGGCCATCACCCGGCAGGCGTGGGCGAGCAGGTTCTGGACCGCGAGCTCCAGCCGCGCCAGGTCGCCGCGCAGATTCCGGACTTCGGTCGAAAACACCAGCTCGAGAGTGAGCGCGCGCGCTTGCAAGTCAGGGCCGAGCGCGGCCGCGGCGCTGCGCACGGCGTCGGCGGGCACGAGCGGGCCGGTCTGGCTGGGCGCGCCCACCACGAACTCGGTGGCGGTGGAGAGCACGCGCTCCATGCGGGCCACCTCGCGCAGGGCGATGTCGGCGCGCTTTCGCTCGCGGTCGTTCAGGCCGGCGGCGCGACCCAGCGACTGCGCCGCGAGCTTGAGGCTGGAGAGCGCGTTGCGGAGCTGGTGCACCAGGTGGTGGGTGAAGCGGGGCAGGTCGCGAAGATCGTCCGCGGGTCGGAGCGCGGCCCAGAGCAGCCCGCCTTCGTCGAGCGCCGCCACGGCGGTGTACCCCGCGAGCTCCACCGAACGACCCGAGGCGAGCGCCGACCGCTGCTCGGCGTCGAGCGTGGGCGCGGCGTCGACGCCCAGGGTGCGCACCGGCTTCCCGTGGGCGTCGTAGGCCACGAGTACCGCGGGGCTGCCGAGCGCGCGCTCCAGGAGCGTCGCGGCGGCGCGCTCGCTGAGCGGGGCCCGGGTGGAGGTCGACATGGCGGAGACCAATCTAGAGGCAGACCCCGGCCCCGGTCGACCCGGCGAGCGCTCGGCGGCGCGGCAACGGTCGGGCAGCGAACAGAGGCATCCGATGAACCTGGCCGGTTCTCGGGAGCGCGGAAGGGGACTGGGCGCGGAAGCGAGGAGCTAGAAGCTCACGCCCACCGAGGAGAAGAAGCCGCCCTGGAGCGGGACGAAGCCGAACTGGGGCACCAGCTTGGCGCCCGTCTTCTCCGGCGAGGCTGCCGCGGGCGCGGTGCCGCTCGCGGGGGCAGCGTCGCCGCTCGGGTTGGCCTGCAGGAAGCTGTCGTAGCGGTGCGGATCGTCGCTGAGGATGTAGAGGGTCACCGCGGTGCCCGCGGCCACCACGCCCAGGCCAGACACCAGGTAAATGCGGGTGAGCTGCGAGGAGCCGTTCTGGTACGCCTTCTGGTTGGCGTTGGCGCAGTCGGTGCTGCTTCCGCTCTGGGGCAGGCCGGTGAGGCGCTCCATGGCCGAGCAGGCGTCGGCGGCGCTGGAGTAGTGGTGGTTGGTGTCGGTGGCCGCCGCGAGCGCCGACTGGTTGGCGTTGCCGTCCTGGTAGAGGCGGTAGGCGTCGTAGGCGCGGTACAGCTTCGAGTTCTCGTAGTTCTGCTCCACCGCGAAGCCGGCGGCGGCGATGGCGATCACGCCCGTGGCGTACGCGCCGATGCGCAGCTTGGAGTTGCGGCTCTTGTAGGCGTCGATGAAGTCGGGCGAGGGCACCAGGGTGACGACGAGCGTGGTCGACTGACCTTCGTCGATCTGGATGTCCTTCTCGAAGGTGAGGAAGCCTTCCTTCTTCACGCGCACGTGGTGCGGGCCCCAGCCCAGCGGGATGGGCGGCGGCTGCACGCCCGGCGGGGTGGTGACGCCCGCGGTCTTGTCGTCGATGTCGATGGTCGCGCCGTCGGCGCCCTGGGCGGTCACGTTCACGAAGAGCTGGCCGGAGTTCTTCTCCAGGATCGGCGCCACCGCGCGGCGGGCGAGGTTCTTGGCCGCGTCGACGAGGCCCTTGTCATCCTTGATGTCGTCCTGGCTGACGGCGTTGTCGACTTTTGCTTTGGCGTTGTTGAAGAGCTGCAGCTCCAGCTTGAGCGTGCTGCCCAGCTTGGTGACCTTGCCCGAGACCATGAAGTCCGCGCCGAGCGCGCCGCCGATCTCCGCGAGGCACTGGTCCTCGTTGCACTTTCCGCCCAGCGTCGCCTTGTCGCGCTGGAAGGAGAGGATCTTCTTGATGTCGTCGCTGGAGATGACCTTGAAGACGTTGAGGTCGCGGAGGCTCTCCGAGGCAGCATCCGTCGCGAGCGCGGCCGACTTGGGGTCGGCGCCGTTCGTCACCTCGAACTGCATCACCGGGAGCGAGGGCGCCTTCTTCGCCATGGCCAGCGACGGGACGAGCAGGATGGCAGCGACGGCGACCAGGCGCTTCATGGACGCTCCTGTAACGAGGAAGAAGTCGAGCGCAAAGCATCCAACGTCGGCGAGGCGGGTGTAAAGCGCGATTGACGGGTCTTGGATGGGGGCCTTGTCGCGGGCCGGAGCGTGCGCACCGTGAGTGGCTGGAGTGCCGCCATGCCCGAGCCCATTTCTACCACGCCCCCGATCATTCCCAGCCCGCCGCGGCCGCCTCCCGAGCGGGTTCGCTGCACCAACTGCGGGCTCATCCAGCTTCGCGGCGCTGGGCCGTGCGCATGCCGGGAGTGCGGCCACACGGGCTTCTCGGCCGCTTGAGGGGCGAGCAGGCAGGCGCCGGCAATCGACGTTGATCGACAGGCCTTCCGGGTCTAGGGATGCCCGGCGCGTTTGCGCGCTGGGGTGCCCGTGTCCGGTCGTCGCGCGTTGTTGCCCATCTTCCTCGTGGTGCTGGTGGACGTCTTCGGGCTGACGCTCGTCATCCCGCTGCTGGCGATCTACGCGGAGCAGCTCCACGCCTCGCCGCTGCAGGCCACGCTGCTGGTGACGACCTACGCCATCTTCCAGCTCATCTCCGGGCCGCTGCTCGGTCGCGCGAGCGATCACGTGGGCCGCAAGCCGCTGCTGCTCGTCTCGCAGCTGGGGACGCTCATCGGCTTTCTGGTGATGGCGAACGCGCAGTCGCTGTGGGTGCTGTACCTGGCGCGCGTCATCGACGGCGCCACTGCGGGAAATCTCTCGCTCGCGCAGGCCTACATCGCCGACAACACGCCGCCCGAGAAGCGCGCCAAGAGCTTCGCGCTCATCGGCATCGCGTTCGGCGTGGGCTTCTTCATCGGGCCGTGGGTGACGGGGCTGCTCTCGGCGCACTACGGAATTCGCGCGCCGATCTTCTTGGCCGCGTGCATGTCGGCGCTGAGCATCGCCTGCACGCTCTTCCTGCTGCCGCACCAGAAGCCGGCGGAGCGCCCCGACGCAGCGCCGGGCCCGGGCGGCAAGCGGCTGGGGCTGCTCGACTGGGGCGCGTACGGCCAGTACCTGGCGCGGCCGGTGCTGGGCGGGCTGCTGTTTCAATTCCTGGCGTACATGTTCTGCTTCGCGCTCTTCACGAGCGGCTTCGCGCTCTTCGCGGAGCGCAGCTTCACCTGGGCCGACAAGCCCTTCGGCCCGCGCGAGATTGGCTACCTCTTCGCCTACTCCGGCGGCCTAGGCATTGTGCTCCAGGGCGGACTCATCGGCCGTCTGGTGAAGCGCTTCGGCGAGCCGGCGCTGGTGATGACGGGCTTCGTGGCCTTGGCGATCGCGTACGTGGGACTCGGGCTGGTGCACGCCATTCCGCCGCTGCTTGCGGTAACCACCGTGGCGGCGTACGGAAACGGCGTGTTGCGCCCGGCGCTGACGAGCCTCATCTCTGGGAGCGCCGCGCGGCACGAGCAGGGCGTGGTGCTCGGCTTGAACCAGTCGCTGACGTCGGCGGCCCAGATCGTGGCGCCGGTGATCGCCGGGACGCTCATCGACGCGGGGCAGCTCTTCGTTTGGGCCGTGCTGGCGGCGGCGTCGGCGGGCGTGGGCTTGCTGCTCTCGCGCTGGGGCTCGGCGAAGGTGGCCGTCGCGCCGCGACCGGCCCCGGGGACTTGATGCGGGAACCTCCAGTCGGCGGGCGCTGTCCCATGGCGCGAACCCGATTCTGGAGGCCCACATGCTCGATTCATTTCGCGACGGCGGTTTCGGAATGTTCCCCACGCTGATCTTCGGCCTGGTGCTGGTGGCGCTCTCGGTGCGCTACGCGGCCAAGCCCGAGCAGCGCCAGGTGCCGCTGCTCATCAGCATGGGGCTGCTCACAAACTTCGCGGGCGCGCTCGGCTTCGTGATGGGCGTGATCACCACCATGAAGGCGGTGGGCCAGGTGCCGGCCGAGGAGCACTGGATCGCCATGCTTGGCGTGGGCGAGTCGCTCAACAACATGGCGCTCGCGTTCGCGCTCTGCGTGATGGCCACGCTCTGCGTCGTCATCGGCGCGTGGCGGCTCTCGACGGCCGCGGCGAACGGTGTCACCCAGACCGCGCGCTAGGTTCGGCTGAGCTCGATCTCCACCTGGCCCTGCGCGTCGTCGATGGTGACGCGCACGGCCTTGGCGCTCGCGCTGTCCGGCAGGCTGAACTGGCGCGTGGTGGGCGCGGGCCGCGCGGGCTCGAGCTTCCGCAGCGAGGGCGAGGTCTTCACCCAGCGATCGACGTCGGCGGGCGGCGCGTGCCACTTCACGTCGACTTGATACGCGCCGTTGCGCATCTCGGCCTGCGAGGTGACGTTCTCGGCCGAGCGCGGGAGCGGCGCGAGCTGCGCAGCGCGAAGCGTCTCCACCACGGGGCCGCGGGTGTAGTTCCACACGCCCACCACGCCGCCCAGCACGGCTCCGGCACCGAGCACGACGACGATGGCCACGAAGGCCTTGTTGCTCTTCGGCGGGGGCGAGGCCACGGCGGTCATGCGTGGGTGAGGATCTCCGCGCCATCGCGGCCGACGAGGATGGTGTGCTCGAACTGCGCGGTGCGCAGACCGTCGGCGGTGACCACCGTCCAGCCGTCGTCCCAGTCGGCGTGGCGCCAGGTGCCGAGGGTGATCATCGGCTCGATGGTGAAGACCATGCCCTCTTCCATCACCGTGCGCGCCTCGGGGTCGTAGTAGTGCGGCACCTGCGGCTCGGTGTGGAAGACCTGGCCGATGCCGTGGCCGCAGTACGCGCGCACCACGCCATAGCCGTGCTTCTCCGCGTGGGCCTCGATGGCCTTGCCGATGGCGTGGATGGGCCGGCCCGGCTTCACCGCCGCGATGCCCAGCTCCAGGCACTCCTCGGTCACCTTCACCAGCTTGCGCGAGACCTCGTCCACGTTGCCCACCAGGAACGTGGCCGAGCAGTCGCCGTGCATGCCATCGAGATATATCGTGACGTCCAGGTTTACGATGTCGCCGTCGACGAGCGCGCGCGAGTCCGGGATGCCGTGGCAGATGACCTCGTTCACCGAGGTGCAGAGCGACTTGGGATAGCCGTGGTAGTTCAGCGTGCTCGGGTAGCCGCCGCGCTTGATGTAGCCCTCGTGGCAGATGCGATCGAGCGCGTCCGTCGTCACGCCGGGCTTCACCGCGGCGCCGGTCTCCACGAGCACTTCCGCGGCGGCCTTGCAGGCCTTGCGCAGGCGCTCCATCCGCGTCGCGGGATCGCCCGCGATTCCAGGACCGGGGTTGCCGCTGGTGGCGTAGTCGGTGCGCGGGATGTTGGCCGGCACGGGAAGCGTGGGGCTCACCTTGCCCGGGCGCACGGGCGCGCCGCGCGAGCGCTCGAGGGCCGCTTTGAACGTCGAGCGTCCGGCCGCGTCGCGGTCCTTGTGACACTTCTTGTATTTCGTGCCGCTCCCGCACCAGCACGGCTCGTTGGGGCCGGGGAGCTTGGCAGGCGGAGAGGCGAGTTCGGTGGTCACGGACAAACTCTAAGCCGACGCCGCCTGCCTCGCCACGTCACGCGTCAACGCGCAGCAACCACGGAATTCGTGGTCTGGCCCGGCTCGGGCAGCTTGAAGCCAATCGACAGCGCCAGCAGGTGCGCGTGCCCCGTGAAGGTCGCCGGAAAGTTGGGGTCTTGCGAGGTGCGCGTCTGCTGCAAGAGGAACGCGTAGGCGAGGTCGGCGCGCACGCCCTGCCAGAGCTCGCGGCCCGCGCCGAGGCAGAACTGCCAGCGGTTGCCGTCGGGCGCGTCGGAGCCGAGTGTGGAGAGCGGCGCCACGGCTTGATCGAACGAGAGCCCCGCGCGGAAGTCGGCGACGGCAGGCAGGTGGTACTCGCCGCCCAGGTGCGCGGTGAGCGCGTTGTTCCAGTCCTTCTCCTGGCCGGAGGCGGGCGTGTTCGGATCCGAGAACGCGATGTCCAGCGACTTGAAGCTCGACCAGAACGTGTACGTGAGGTCCGCGTCGATGCGCACGGGCTTGGCGACCTGGAAGCTTCCGGCAGCGCGCAGCCGCGCCGGGAGCGTCACTTTGGTCGATATATCTTGATCGTTGGTGAGCGGGCCGAACTCCTCGGGCACGCCGTGGAAGCGCGCGGTCCCGGAGAGCCTGGTGGGCGCGGGGAGCGAGCCGGAGAGCCCGAACGCGGCCACGTCGCCGACGGTGTAGCGCGCGCCGAGGATGACGCCGAGCCCCCAGCCGCCGGCGTTCAAGTGCACGTCGCCTTCGGTGGTCACGAAGTCCAGGCCGCGCGTGAGATCGAACGTGGTGTGCATGGCCCCCACGGAGAGACCGAGGGAGAGCGCGGGGATGACCTGGTACGCGCCCGAGGCCATGACCGCCAGCGTCTGGAAGCTCGCCGACTCCACCTCGAAGCGATCCTGGTAGCTCGTGGGCCAGCTCGTTCCGAGGCCGAAGGGCGCGTTCACCGCGAGGCCGTACGCGAGCCTTCCGTCGCGGCGCGCGGCGTAGAGGTAGGGCGGCAGGTAGACCTTGTTCAGGCCGTCGGTCTTTTCGCCACTGGGATCCGTTGCGCTGCCGGAGGGCGCGATGCCCGTGGCGCCAAGCTCGACGTCGAGCGACCCGACGCCCGCGAGCCCTGCGGGGTTGTAGTACGCCGAGCTGGCCTCCGCGCGCGCGCCCGCGGTGCCGCCGCGACCGGTGGCCGCAGCGTCCTGCTCGTCGATGCCGAAGCCGCCCGCATGCGCGACCATCGGAGTGAGCAGCGCGGCGATCGCGATATATCGAGATATAGCGAGCATCACGGATACCCCGCGAGGAACTTGGCGACCTGGTCCTGGCCGTTGATGGCGTTGCCGTCGAGCGCCTCGAGCGGATCCGCCTCGAAGATGTGGCTCGCCGCCGGGAACGTGCTGAACACGCAGGTCTGGTTCTTGGCGCAGGCGTCGTCGGTGGGGGCGCAGACCACGCACTCGGGCGAGAGCACCGCTTGCAGCCGCCAGGTGCTCGCGTTGGGCACGATGGTGTCCGCGCCGGCCATCTGCACGAGCACGCGCTTCTGCGGCCAGTGCTGCGTTTGGCCGGTCATCACGTCCACGTAGTCGTCGGGCTGCTGGATGGCGAAGCGCGCGATGTTGATGGGGTCGACGTCATCGAGCAGCCAGTGCGACGCCGCCAGGAACTGCCAACCTGCGAGGTTGGGCGGGTTCACGCTGATGCCCTGCGACGCCAGCCCGGGCGGCAAGATCAAGCCGAACGTCGTCGACTCCTGGAACAGATCGGCCAGGCCCGCGCCGCCCACGTTGAGCGCGAGCGTGGTGATGTGCGGCTCCTCGCCACTCTCCATGCCGCCGAAGATCCCGCCCAGCGAGATGCCGGTGTAGGTGACGTCGCTCGTGTCGAGCTCGAGTCCCGAGGGGAGGATTTGCGTCCAATCCGTCTGCGTGAGGAAGCGATAGCCCGCGGAGAGATCGATCTCCGCCTGGCGGAAGTGATCGCGCGTGGCGCCGAGGTTGTTGAGGTCGATGAACGCCGCGCCCGAGGCGATGGGCGTGCCGGGCTCGGTGAGCGTGCCGCTGAAGACGGTGTTGTAGAGCGAGTAGCGGTTGAAGTCGCCGTTCACGCAGAAGCCGTCGTCGCCGCAGACGCCCGAGCTGCACAGGAACGCCGGCTCCACGCCCTGCTGATCCGAGTTCGACGGATCCGTGCAGATCGTCGGGCCCGGCGACACCGTGCCGTTCGAGTTGGTCGTCGCGAAGAGGCCGTTGATGACGCTGCAGATGGGCATGGTGGCGTGACAGCTCGAGCGCTCGCCGTGGTACGGCCAGTCGAACGAGAAGACCGCGAAGCCTTGCTGCGCGAGGCGATTCGCCTCCCACCACGCGAGCCGTCGCTCCGTGGTCAGCGCGTGCCCGAAGAGCACAACCTTCGGCTTCTTCCCGTTACCGAAGCCCGTGGGATAGGTGAGCGTGTACTTGATCCGCCGCGGCTGGCCGGTTGCGCCGAAGGCGTGCGTCGTCGGATCCAGCATGTCGTAGGTCTCGAACTCGCCTTCGATCACCTGCGCCACGTTGGTCAGCACCGTCAGCTGCGGCGAGATGACCTTCGTGTTCGTCGAGTCGAGCGCGAGGTGCTGTTCGTACGGGACCTTCAAGAGCGCGCGCGTGTGGCCCTCGACATCCACGGTCGTGAACGGCACCACCGCGGCCAGGCTCGAGCGCGGAATGCCCTTCGACTCGAGGTAGTCGAGCGCGGGCGCGATCTGCGCGCGAACGGGCTCGAGCCGCGCGGCGTCGGCGTCGGCGATGCCGGAGACCTGGCTCTTGCCATTGGCAACGAGCGTGTTCTTCAGCCGCAGCAGCGCGCCCACCGGCTGCGCATCCACCGGCGATCCATCGGTGCCCTTCATGCCGGTGATGATCCAGAAGTAGGTCGTCTTCGGCTCGAGCACCGTGAACGGCGCGTCGGGCGTGGGGTTCTGCGCGTTCTTCGATTGGATCTGCGCGAAGAGGTGCTGGTTGTCGGCGTAGAGCGAGTTCGTGGCGCCGAGAATTTCCACCGGCGGATTGGCGAGCTTGAAGAGCCGCATGTGGCTCGGATCCGTCGCGGATCCGTCGAGCGGCGCGGTGGCCGTCGCGGCGAACGGGCCCGTCGTGGAGAAGCCGTCGAGCGTGTCCAGCGCGAGCTTCACGTTCGCGTTGGCCTGCGTGTCGCTCGGATCCGGCGGGATGCTCACCAGGCCCGAAGTCGGATCCAGCAGGAGATTGTTCGGCAGCGGGATCGCCTGCGAGAGCGGGTCGTACTGGATCTCGGGATGCGCGCTCGTGGTGAACGTGAAGAGCAGCGCGATGTCCTCGCGCGACCAGCCCTGCGCGATCACCTGCTGGATCAGCGGCTCGAGCCCTTCGCGGATCCCTTCGAGTTGCTGCGCGTTCGATGCGCGCTCCGCCGGCGTCTTGCCCGGCATCGCCCACGGGTGCTTCGTCAGGTCCTGGCCCGAGCGCAGGAAGTAGAACGCCGGCGAGCAAACGACCTTCTCGCCCTTCGTGCCGGCGACGCCCTTCGCGCCGCCGCGAATGGTGATCGCGTAGCGCGTGCCGCGCGCCCAGCCGCCAGGCGGATAGATGGTGAGGCCGTGATCCGCGTCGGCGTAGGTGGCGCTCGCGTCGACGACCGTGGGTGCGCCGCCGTGGGCATCGAGCTGCCAGATGAGGACGTTGCTCGCGGTGATCGTCTCGGGCTTCACGTCGCCGGAGAAGTGGAGCAGCGCGGGCGTCGCGGTGGGAAAGCCGTCGAGCGTGTTCAGGTAGGCGCGGAACTCCGCGTCGGCCGGCGCGAGATCCGGCGTGATCGGCAGCGCGAGCTTGTTGTTGGCCGCGTCGCGGACGAGGTCGTTCGGCGTGGGGATGTCGCCGGTCGACGGATCAAAGCGCGCCCAGATCACGTTCGACGGCGGCCGCGCGGGCTCGCTCGAGCACGCACCCGCCGCGATCACCAGGACTGCCAAGAGCGATCGCCGCACGCGCACCTCCGGAAAAGCGGCGGGCTTCCTAGCAAGCGGTTGACTCACGAGTCAACGCGTTGACCAGTCGGCATGTCGGATCGGCGCGCGGAGCAAACGGTGGCGCGCGGCGGCCCGGCGGGCGCCTCTCGCGTCGGACGCCCATTCGGCTATATTCCCGCGGTTCTGCGGAGCCGGGAGCACCATGGCCGTCGACGAGAACCGCATCAAGGACGCGCGCCGCTTCGGCAAATACACGCTGATCGACCGCATCGCCGTCGGTGGCATGGCGGAGATCTTCCTCGCGCGCCAGGCGGGCCTCGAAGGCTTCGAGAAGACGATCGTCATCAAGCGGATCCGCCCGCACCTGTCGCAGCAGAAGGCCTTCGTGAAGATGTTCCTCAACGAGGCCAAGCTGGCGGCGCAGCTCAACCACCCGAACATCGTCCAGATCTACGACCTCGGCAAAATCGGCGAGAGCTACTTCATCGCCATGGAGTACATCTTCGGGCGCGACATGCGTCGCATCATCCCGAAGGCCGACTCGCTCGGGATCCCGTTCCCCATGGTTTACGCGCTGAAGATCGCCTCGAGCGTCTGCGAGGGCCTCTACTACGCGCACCAGAAGATGGACATCTACGGGAACCCGCTGAACATCGTCCACCGCGACGTCACGCCGGAAAACATTTTCGTTTCATTCGACGGCACCGTGAAGGTGCTCGACTTCGGCATCGCCAAGGCGGCCAACCAGATCGAGCAGACCAAGGCCGGCGAGATCAAGGGCAAGCTCAGCTACATGTCGCCCGAGCAGTGCATGGGCAAGCCGCTCGATCACCGCAGCGACATCTTCTCGCTCGGCGTGGTGCTCTACGAGTGGATCACCGGCTTCAAGCTCTTCACGGGCGAGAGCGAGGTGGGCATCCTGAAGAGCATCACCGAGGGCAAGATCTACGCGCCCAGCTACTTCAAGGCCGACATCCCGGAAGCTGTCGAGAAGATCCTGATGAAGGCGCTCGAGAAGGACCGCGAGAAGCGGTACCAGAGCGCCTGGGACATGCAGTACGACGTGGATCAGTTCCTGTCCCAGTACGAGTTCACACCCTCGAACATCCACCTCTCCAACTTCCTCAAACAGCTCTTCAGCGACGAGCTCGAGGAGGAGAAGAAGCGGCTGATGTCGGGCGGGCGGGGCACGCCGGTGGAGGCTCAGGAGATCCTCGACGACCTCGAGCCCATCGAAGACGGCATCGAGCCCATCCCGCTGCATCCGGGCCGCGACGAGAAGGTCCGCAGCAACGGCCCGGAGAAGGTGCTCACCCTGAGCCTGCCGCAGGCCGAGTACGACCAGCTCAAGGCGATGGCGGATCGGAATCGCTTGCCGATCTCCGCGCTGGTCAAAGAGATGCTCGCCGGCTACCTGCGCTTCCGCTGACGCACGCGGACCACGACGTCCCGCTCCGCGAACGCTAGACTCGCGGCCCGACCTCTCGCGCGAGCGCCCATGCCCCACCCTCAGGAAGCTGATCTCCTCACGCAGCTGCCGTCCGACGCGCGCGATGCCCTGCAGGCCGCGCTCGGCCACGCGGATCCGAAGAGCAGCGACGCGGGCAAGCACGTGGTGGCGGCGCTCAAGGCCGTCGCGTTTCCCGAGGGCAAGCTCTACCCGCTGCCCGAGAGCCTGAACGCGGCCCAGCGCGCGGTGGCCGAGGTGCTGGCGTACCGCGAGACGCTGAACGTGTACCCGTTTCCCATGCCGGGCGGCGCGCTGCGCAAGCGCTGGTTGGGGCTGGAGAGCGGCGGCGTGCTCGAGTCGGAGCAGGTGGACGTCGACGGCGCGAAGGTGCCGCTCTGGCGCGCGCTGCAGCTCGCCGGCTTCGACTACGCCAAGGCCGGCGCGCTCCTGAACGCGCTGCCCGTGGAGAAGGCGCTGCGGGCGTTCGGGGAATTGTATCCTTTTGGTTATAATCTCAACGGCTCCTCGCTCTTCAACCATGGCAAGCTGGAGCTGCTCGAGCGGCTGAAGGGCGAAGGCAAGGACTGGGCGATCGAGCAGGCCGAGAAGCTCGCCAAGGAGCCCGCGCGGCTCGCGAGCGCGGTGCCGTTGCGGCTCTTCACGTTCACCGCGCTGGTGCGTGCGCAGGTGCCCATCGAGCCGCAGTGGGACGCGCTGCTGGTCATCGGCTGGCCGCACGACGCCGAGCTGCTCCGCGCGATCCCTGAGAACCGGCGCGCGGCGGCGGTGATCTCCGCGCTGCAGACGCGCGAGCACCCCGCGAACGGCATCAAGCCCGCGCTGGATCTGCTCGAGGATTTCCCGCTGCCCGAGGTGGTTCCGGCCGTCGTGGCCCAGCTCGCCAAGGCCGGCGAGTTCCCGGGCAAGGCCGAGGTGACGCCGCGGCTTCGCGCGCTGGCCAAGAAGCACGCGGCGCTCGCGGACGCGGTGCGCGCGGCGGTTGGCGAAGAGCCGAAGGTCGTGGAGCTCACGTGTCTTTGGGCGATGCGGCCCGAGGCGATCGCGGCGCTGAGTCCGTTCCAGCAAGCGCAGATCCAGCTGGTGGGCGACTCGAGCTCGCTGGAGCTCCGCGCGGTCGGCGATGCTTCCGGAAAGCCCGTCTACGACGCGCTCCTTCACGCGGGCAGCGCCACCATTTTCAAGACCGGCACCACGGACATCGTCGGAAAGTTTGCCCAGGGGGCATGGCAGCTCGACGACGCGCCCTTGCGCGCCGCGCTCGACAAGGTCCTGCGCGCGCCCATGACGCTCACGCCCGCGCCGAAGCTCGAGCCCAAGCCCGAGCCGATTCCCGAGCCGAAGCCGGAGCCGAAGGTGGAAGCGCGGCCGCCGTCGAAGCCCGCGCTCAAAGCCGTGCCGCCGCCCGTCGAAGAGAAGGTCGAGGAGCCCTCGCCGAAGGCGAAGGGCAAGGCCACCAAGGCGCCCAAAGCTGAGAAGGCCGAGAAGCCCAAGGCCGAGAAGCCTGCCAAGAAGGCGGCCGCCGAGAAGCCCGCGAAGAAGCCGGCCGCCGAGAAGCCGGCTGCCAAGAAGCCCGCTGCATCGAAGGCAAAGAGGAAGTGAGCCCAATCGCGGGACGTGGGTCGTGGGCCGTGGACCGTTCGACGTGACGACGGTTCATGCGCTCGAGTGCCAGGACCGTCGCATCTCAGAACGACCCACGACCCACGGCCCACGATTGGGTATCCACGTTAGAATTGAGCTGTCATGCAACTCGAGCTGATGCCGCTCATCAACCGCGTGGCCCGCGCGCAGCTTCGACGCGGCGGCGCGAAGTTTCGCCACCTCGTCGCGCACGGGCACGAGGTGCACTTCATCGATCAACCCGGATCCGGATCCGGTCCGACGGTCGCGCTCCTGCACGGCCTGGGCTCGAGCGCGTTCGCGTTCTCGCAGGTGATTCCGGGCATCGCCAAGCACGCGCGCCGGGTGATCGCCGTCGATCTCCCGGGCACCGGGTTCTCGCCCGTGCCGCAGAAGCCGCCCGGCATCGAAGCCTGTGTGCGCATGCTCGCCGCGCTGTATGAGCGCGAGCTCGGCAGCCAGGGCGCGGTACTCGTGGGCAACTCGCTCGGCGGCGCCATGGCCGCGGAGCTCGCCGGCCGCTTTCCGCAGCTCGCCCGCGCGGTGATGCTCATCGCGCCTGCGGGAGCAAAGGTCGCGCCCGAGCGCTTTCAGCAGCTGGTGAATGGCTTCGAGCTCAAGAACTGGGCCGACGGCCGCGCGCTCATGCGCCGCCTCTATGGCTCGCCGCCGCCGCTCATCCCCGAGCTCCTCGCGCAGGACATGTTCGTGAACCTGAACCGGCCGCACGTGCGCGAGCTGCTGGTCGGCGATCGCCCGAGCGACTTCCTCGAGCCGGAGATCCTGCGCGCGCTGAAGATGCCGGTGCTGGTGCTCTGGGCGCGCAGCGAGAAGGTGCTGCCCTACGAAGGCATCGAGTACTTCCGCAGCGAGCTGCCCAAGCACGCGCGCATCGAAGAGGTCGCGGGCTGGGGCCACGTGCCGCACCTGGAGCATCCGCGGCAGATGATCGAGCGGGTGGGCCAGTTCCTGCGCGAGCTGCCCGCGACGTGACGCGCGTCACCCAGCGCTGATCCGAGCCGGATGAATGCCCGCACCGGGAGTGCGTCTGTTGGGGCATACGCCACCGACTGACCGGCGGCGCCAACCGGAGCGGAAAGCCATGAAGAAGATCCTGAGCGCAGTGCTGGCGGGTTCGATGATGCTGATGGCGGGTTCGGCGTTTGCGGCTGAGGTGGATCGCCGCGAGGTTCGCCAGCAGGAGCGCATCTCCCAGGGCGTCCGCGACGGCTCGCTGACGCCGCGCGAGACCGCGAAGCTCGAGCGGAAGGAGTCGCACCTCCGCCGCGAGGTCCGCCGCGACCGCATGGAGAACGGCGGCCGACTCTCCCCGGGCGAGAAGGCGCACATCAACCGCGAGGAGAACCGCGTGTCGCGCGAGATCCGCCGCGACAAGACCAACGGCCAACACCTGTAGCGCAGGGCATCCCAGACCCGACATCGACCCGGAGGGACGCGGCGCAAGCTGCGTCCCTCCGAGCGTTTGCGACCCCCGCAACCTTTCTTCACCGGGTGTGTTGGTAGCATCAGACAGCCGGCATGCCCGGCTCACCCCGAGGACCTCATGAAGCGGATCACCGGACTGTTCCTGGCGGCGGCCGTGGCGCTCACGGCGATGCCGGCGTTCGCGGCGCGCGTAGATCGGCGCGAGAAGCGGCAGCAGGAGCGCATCGGCGAGGGTGTGGAGAACGGCTCGCTCACCCCCGGCGAGACGGCGCACCTCGAGAAGCGCGAGGCGCACATCAACCGCGAGGTGCGTCGCGATCGCGCCGAGAACGGCGGCAAGCTCACCCCGGCCGAGCGCCGCAAGGTGGAGCGCCAGGAGAACCGCACCAGCCGCGCCATCTACCGCGACAAGCACGACTGATCGCGCCAGCGCTTCCGGCTAGTGTCACCGGATGTCCGAGATGATGAACGGCCTCTCCGAGCTCCCGCACGAGGTGCGCAAGCTCGCGGGCGAGAACTGGGCCTTCCGCTGGAACGTGGAGCGCGACGCCCACTTGCGCTTCGCGCGGATGTCCGGGCGGCTCACGCGCTTCGGCTCGCCGGAAGGCGTGGTCGCGCTGGCCCGGAAGGCCGCCGACGACGAGGTCCGGCACACGCAGCTCTGCGCCACCCTCGCCGAGCGCTACGGCGCGCCGGTGGATCCGTCGAAGCCGGCGAGCATCCACGAGGTGTCGCCGTCGCGGCTGGCCGAGCCGGAGTCGCTGACCTACGAGATCATCGCCGCGTGCTGCGTGACCGAGACCGAGAGCGCGGGCGTGCTCACCACGCTGCTGGCATCGGAGCCGGACCCGCTGGTGCGCGAGACGCTGCACGCCATCGCCCGCGACGAGGTCGACCACTCGCGGCTCGGCTGGGCCCACCTCGCGCATGCGCGTACCGTGCAGAAGCTGGACTTCATGAGCGAGCTCTTGCCGGTGATCCTCGGCGGCACGGTGGACGATTCGCTGTTTCAGCCCGCGAAGGATCCGGCGCTGGAGTCGCCGCTGCTCGTGCGCGCGGGGATCTTGCCGCACACGCAGAAGCGCGAGGTGTTCGTGCGCATGCTTCGCGAGGTGGTGTTTCCCGGGCTGGAGAGCAACGGGATCGATCCGTCGTTCGGCAAGGCCTGGCTCGACGCCCGCGCCTGATCAGTGCGGCGGCGGAGGCGGCGGGGGATAGGCCATCGGCGGAGGTGGCGGCGGGTAGCTCCCCGGCGGCGGCGAACCTGGCGGCGGACTCTGCGGCGGCGGTACGTACGGCGGCGCTCCCGGCGGCACGATCAACGCTGAATCGGTTGGACCTGCCGGCGCATTGAGCCGGACGTAGCAGTTGGGCTGCTCGAGCTGGTTCCAGGCGCCGCTCGCGTCCACGAAGGCCACGCAGCCGAAGGGGAAGAGCAGCACGCAGAGCAGCGTGTCGGAGACCAGGTAGCCTGGGCCCGGCGCCATGCGGGTGTTGCAGGCCTGCGGCGCGTAGCCCGGGAGCGCGAGCGTCACCGACTGCAGCCGCGTGCGATCCAGCTCCACCGAGGCGGGCGCGCGGGCCACGTTCACGCCGTTGACGAGCACCTCGGCGCCGGGCGGATCCGAGGTGACGTTGAGGACCTCTGCGCGCGGCCCGGTGAGCGTGGCGCACCCGGCGAGCGCCAGGGCGCTGGCGAGCAGGGCGAGCTTGGTCACGGGGGCCTCCACGGTCGAAATCCCGACAGATGCTAGTCCGATTACCAGTGCCCCGAGCGATGGCAACTGATTCCGCCGGAATCCCAGCCTCGTCGGCCGGTTCGACAGGGCACGTCGCGTTGCCCGTGCGGCCCGTGCGTGCTAGCAATCGAGCAGGCACGCGGCCCCGGGGGCGCGGCATCTGCGGAGGCCAATCTTCCATGACCGGCGTGCTCTTCTTGTCCCAGGCGCAGCTCGACACCTGGCTCAACACCGGGCTGGTGGACATGGCCCAGGACACCCTCACCGTCACCGCCGACAACGCCAGCTTCCCGGTCGTCCCGGCCGTGCACGTGAAGTCCGTGGTCGACGGCACCGACTCCGCCAAGCTCCTCGGCAAGGTGAAGGCCGTGGAGGCCCTGCGCATGGGCGGCGCGGAGATCTCCATGGGCGCGGTGGTGATGGGCGAGACCGCCTACGAAGTCGACGACGGCTTCATGGTCACCGTGCAGCTCCCCGACCGCTCGAGCGCGCGCCCGCCCAGCAAGCCGGCGCCTGCGGCCAAGGGCGGCGAGGCCGACCTGTTGGCCCAGTTCATCCTCAACAAGCTCTCCTGACGCCGGCTTCAGGCTCCAGACTTCAAGCTTCAGGAAGGCGCCGACGAGCTCTCGG
Organism: Deltaproteobacteria bacterium; assembly: GCA_018266075.1. GTDB lineage: Bacteria > Myxococcota > Myxococcia > Myxococcales > SZAS-1 > SZAS-1. Next base: position 125,350 of record JAFEBB010000014.1, read on the forward strand.
TTTGGTGCATGCTTGAAGCCGGAAGCCTGAACCGCGAAGCCTTCCCATGACCCGGTCGTTGCTCAGCGCCGCTTGCCACGCCTACTCCGTCGCGGGGGTGGCGTACCTGGTGCACCTGGTGCGCCTGCGCGGGCGCTCGAGCACGGTGGGCGCGCTGGCGCTGGCCGCGGGCCTGCTGCTGCACGCGACGGTCATCGTGATGCGGTACCAGGAGATGGTGGTGACGCCCGTCTCCTCGCTCGCCGACGGGCTCTCGTTCACCGCCTGGCTGCTGGTGGCGGCGTTCTTGATCCTCGACCGCGTCTACAAGCTGCCGGCGCTCGGCGCGTTCGTCACCCCGCTCGCGCTGACGGTGACCGTGTCCGCGCTGCTGGTGCCCTCGTCACCGCCCGGAGAGATTCCGGCGCTGCTGGGTATCCCCGGGCTGGTGGCGCACGTGATCGTGGCCTTCCTGGGGATGGCGCTCTTCGCCCTCGCGGGCGGCGCGGCGGTGCTCTACCTGGTGCAGGAGCGCCAGGTGAAGGGCAAGCGCTTCGGCTTCGCGTTCTCGCGGCTGCCGTCGTTGGAAGTGCTCGACGAGCTGAACCGGCGATTGGTCGTCTTCGGCTTCGCCATGCTCTCGGTGACCATCGCCACCGGCGCGCTCTACGCCAAGAACCGCTGGGGCGCGTACTGGAGCTGGGACCCGAAGGAGACCCTCTCGCTGCTCGCCTGGGCCATCTTCGGCGCGCTCATCGCCGCGCGGTTCCAGGGCGGCTGGCGCGGCAAGCGCGTGGCGCTGCTGACCATGCTCGGCTTGGTGGTGCTGGTGAGCTCGTGGGTGGGCCTCTTCGCCTTCCCCAGCGGACACCACTCGGGCTCCTTCGACGCGCCTGCGCGGGCCGTGGGAGAGCGCCGTGGCTGAGCTCTTCTGCGTGGGGCTGTCGCACAAGAGCGCGCCCATCGAGGTGCGCGAGAAGGTCGCCGTGCCCGAGGAGGACCAGGCCGGGCTGCTGCAGAAGGTGGCCGCGCTGCCGGGCGTGTCGGAGGCGATGCTGCTCTCGACCTGCAATCGGGTGGAGCTCTTTGCCGCCGTGGCCGGGCACGAATCGGCCGAGGCGGTGGCCGCGCAGCTCCGCGAGAAGGGCGGCGACGCCGTTCGCCCGCACCTCCTGCAGCACCAGGGCGAGGCCGCGGTGGTGCACCTGTTCCGGGTGGCCGCGAGCCTGGACTCGATGGTCGTCGGCGAGCCCCAGATCCTCGGCCAGGTGAAGGACGCGTTCTCGAGCTCCGTCGCCGCGGGCACCGTGGGTGGCGAGCTCACCCGCGCGTGCGAGGCCGCGTTCGCCGCAGCCAAGCGGGTGCGCACCGAGACCGGCATCGGCGCCAACGCGGTGAGCATGGCCAGCGCGGCCGTCGAGCTGGCGCGGAAGATCTTCGGCGACCTCTCCGGCCGGACGGTGCTCGTGGTCGGCGTGGGGCCGATGAGCGAGATCTGCGCGCGGCACCTGGGCAGCGAGGGCGCCCACGTGCGCGTGGCGAACCGGACCCTCGAGCGCGCGCAGGCGCTGGTGAAGGAGCTGGGCGGAAAGGCCGAGGCGCGGCCGTTCACCGACGTGGCCAAGCTGCTCACCGAGGCCGATGTGGTGGTGACGTCGACCGCCTCGCCCAAGCCCATCTTCAACGTGGAGCTGGTGCAGCCCGCGCTCAAGGCGCGCAAGGGGCGGCCGCTCTTCCTCGTGGATCTCGCGGTGCCGCGCGACGTGGATCCCGCCGTGCACCAGCTCTCCAACGTGTTCGCCTACAACGTCGACGACCTGGAGCGGGTGGTGAAAGAGAACCTGGCCGCGCGCTCCAGCGAGGCCGCGCGCGCCGAGGTGCTCATCGCGGAAGAGGTCGCGCGCTTCATCCGCAGCAAGACCGCGCGCGACGCCGTTCCCATCCTCGGCCAGCTCCGCCGCCGCGCCGACTCCATCGCCATCTCCGAAGCGGAGAAGACCCTGGCCGTGCTCGGCGAGGGCTTGAGCCTGCGCCAGCGCCAGAGCGTCGAGGCCATGGCCAAGGCCATCGTGAACAAGCTCCTGCACGCGCCCACCGCGCGCCTGCGCACCGCGGGCGAGGCCGGCCCGGAAGAGGCCGCCCGCGTGGCCGCCGCTGCCGCCGAGCTGTTTGGATTGGCCGACGAGGGCCCCGCCGACGACGGCGGCGCGCCCGAGGCCGCCCCCATTCCCATCACCCGAGCCGAGGGACAGAAGTGACCGAGCGGATCCGCATTGGCACGCGCAAGAGCGCGCTGGCCCTCTGGCAGGCGAACCACGTGGCGAGCCTCTTGCGAGCGCAGGAGCCCGGCCTGGAGGTGGTGCTCGTGGAGCTGACCACCCAGGGCGACAAGATCCTCGACCGGCCCCTGGCCAGCGTGGGCGGCAAGGGCCTCTTCGTGAAGGAGATCGAGGACGCGCTCTTGCGCCGCGACGTCGACCTCGCCGTGCACTCGCTGAAGGATCTGCCCGCACAGGTGCCGCCGGGGCTGGTCATCGGCGCGGTGCCCACCCGCGAAGACCCCCGCGACGCCCTCTGCTCCCCCGAGTTCCGCACCCTCGACGCCCTGCCGAAGGGCGCCAAGGTGGGCACCAGCTCGCTGCGCCGCGCGTCTCAGCTGCGCGCCCTGCGGCCGGATCTGCAGATCCACAGCATCCGCGGCAACGTGGAGACCCGGCTCAAGAAGATTGAAACCGAAAAGTTACAAGCGGTGGTGCTCGCCTACGCGGGGCTGAAGCGGCTGGGCCTCGAGGCGCGGGCCACCCAGGTGCTGAGCACGGACCAGCTCCTGCCCGCAGTGGGGCAGGGCGCCCTGGCGCTGGAGCAGCGCGTGGGCGACGTGGCCGTGTCGCGCCGGTTGGCGCCGCTGGAGGAAGCCGCGACGCGGGTGTGCGTGGAGGCCGAGCGCGCGTTCCTGGCGCGGCTGCAGGGCGGCTGTCAGGTGCCGCTGGCCGCGCACGCCCAGCTCGAGGGCGAGCTGTTGACCCTCCGCGGGCTGGTGGCAACGCCGGATGGCACGCGCGTCCTGCGCGATGCCGGCACGGCGCCGGTCCCCGACGCCGCCGCGCTGGGCCGGGCGGTGGCCGAGTCGCTGCTGGAGCAGGGGGCCGCGGAGATCCTGGGGACCACGGATCCCGCCGAGCCCATGGCGCCCTGAGGGCGGGGCCCGGAAGAGCCGTCGACGCCGCTTCGCCCCCTCCACCCGCTGCCGGTGCAGCCCTCGACACCGCTTCGACCCCTCCACCCGCTGCCGGTGGAGCCCCCGACACGGCTTCGACCCCTCCACCGGCTGCCGGTGGACCCCCCGACACGGC